>JAJZJY010000078.1 GCA_021809885.1 Actinomycetes bacterium | reverse complement strand
CGCACCACCCAGGTTGGCCGAGTCAAGCCGGCCGAGGAGTGCCGTTGCGACCACAGCCGCACCCGCCGATCTACCGCCGGCCGGTCCCTCGCGCAGGTTCATACCGCGGAGGTCCACACCGCGCAGGTCACGCCACCGACGGGTCCAGCCGCTGCCGGCGTACGAGCTTCGATCCGTGGCAGGCCAACCGTTGGCCGCTCGTCGAGTCCGGCCTCACTCGCGGCGACGGCCGCGACTGGCTGGCCCGCCGCTGCCACCCCCAGCCGCCGCGCTTTGGCGTGCTTCTTCTGCCCGAACCGGCCCTCCTTACACTGGACCTACCTCAGCCAGCACCGCCCGGAGCTGTGGGACCAGGCCGTCGCGCTCGACGAGCTCCTCCGCCACGGCATCAACGAGCGGCGCGGCGGCGCGTTCCTCCACCCCTGCGGGGAGCCGCTCGCCCACACGGCAACCCGCCCGCCGGGCCACGCACCGGCGATCTCCCGAGCGACACCGACTGGGACTGCGAGGCCGGAGGGTGCTTCACGTGACCGCCCCTCTTTGCCGCCGAAGGCCTTGACTTGTCCGCCCGACCTGTGGCCTCCTCAAGTCCCCGGCCCCCCAACGCCGGGTCCGCCACGACGAGACAGGACCGAGAGGGAGCCATGCGGGATCGAGCCCGGACCCCCAGGACGCATTGCGAACCCAGCCCCAGACGCGGCCGCCGGCCGCAGGCCTGCAGTTCCATCGAGACGCCCCCGCATCGGCTCCGACCACTGGTCGCGCCCGGCGCCGTCGGCGCCACCGCGACCGGCCGGGCCGAGACCGACGAGCGCTTCTGGGCGGCCCCGCCGCCGCGTGTCTCCACAAACGGCACCGTGTGGATGGGCGGCGACCCGGCCGTGACAGGCGAGCGGGCCGTGACAGAGGGGTTCGTCAGCCAGAGCGAGGCGGCGCGCCTCGCCGGTTGCAGCAGGGACACCATCGTTCGGGCTCGGCGTTCGGGCCGGTTCCCCCACGCTCGGCTGGCCGATCATCAGTGGTCGATCCCCGCCGAGGATCTGATCGCCTCCGGCCTCTACCACCCGGCGGACCGCAGCGACGACCCGGTGCCGTCACCGCCACCCGACGACGACACGTCGTCGCCGTTGGCCAGCGACCCGGCTGCGATCGACCTCGTCCGCGCGCGGGCCCGGGTGGCGGCGCTGGAGGATGTCGTGGCCCGCCAGGACGACGAGCTGCGGTTCTTGCGTCTCACCGTCGACACCCTCGCCCGGCGCGGAGCGCCCGATGGGACGGCGGCTCACCGGGTCGCTGCGCCGCCACCAAGGCCTGTGGTGGGCGAGCGTCCCCGAGGCCAAAGGCGCGGATCGCCGCCGCGAGGAGTCCTTCGGTTCCGAAGACGACGCCCGCTCCTGGCTGGCCCAGGCGGTAAGCGCCCTCCAGGCCGGCCAGCCGGTGCCCGATCCCGATCCCTTCCGCACCCACAAACGCGCCGCCCGCACCAAACCGGCCCCGCCCCCGCCCGCGCCGGCCAAGATCCAGCCCGATGTCGCCTCGGTCGCCCAGGCGTGGATGAACGCCGCCTACGAGGACCTGCGCCGAGGTGGCCCCGACCGGGCCGAGCGGGTCCGGCGCATCGTCGACGGCTACCTCGTCCCGTGGTTCGCCCCGCGCACCACGACGGTCGCGGATGTCACCTACTTCATGGTGCACGATTGGCTGCTGCACCTCGTCGGACGCGACCACGCCACCAAGAACCGCTCCGCCCCGACTGTGCCCCCGTCCTCGACGGGCGCGGTGGGAGCGGCGGGCGAGGAGCTGAGCTTGGCTGACGTCGCTCGCCTTTCGGCGATGAGCCTGCCGACCGTGCGGCGGCGCTGGCGAGAAGGCCAGCTCCCCGGCGCCTACCGCAACCCCAAGGGACACGTCCGGGTCCCCGTCGAGTCGCTCGACAGCGTCCGGTCCAAGCGGCGGGCACCGACCGGCCTGTCGCAGCGCTACGTCGCCGACGCCTTGTGGGTGCTGCGCCGGGTGCTCGGCTTCGCCCGGGCCAACGGGCTGTTCCCGCCCGGCTTCGATCCCACTGAGAGCCTGGATGCCCCCACTCCCGACCCCGCCGCGGCCCGCACCCGCCGCCCGACCCGCCAGCCGAGGCCGCTCAGCCTGCCCGAGTGCGCGCGGGTCGCCTCCCACCTCCACCCGGTCCACCAGATCGCGTTGTGGTTGCAGCGGATCATGGGCCTGCGGATCTCCGAAGCCTTCGGCGTGCTCCTCGGCGACGTCGTCGACCTCGGCGACACCGCCCTGCTTGCCGCACAGGGCCAAGGGGGCCGCAGCTTCAACGTCCGCGACGACCACGGCGTCGTCGTCGCCGTCCCTTACAAGCAGACGATGAAGACCGCGGCAGGCTCCCGGGTGCTCGTCGTGCCGGCCAGCATGCTCGCGCTCATCCACGCCGCGGTCGACGCCTTCCACACCGATCCCGAAACCGGCCGGGTCGACCCCGCCGACCGGCTGGTGCCCGGCATCTACCAGCCGAACCGCTCCGGCCAGGAGGGCTACCGCCACGCCTTCGAGGACGCCGTCGCCGCCGAAGGCCTCGCCACCGCGGATCTCGGCTTCCGGGTCTCGTCGCATCTGCTGCGCAAGAGCCTCGCCACCGACCTGGCCTGGCAGGAAGGGATCGAGGGCGCCGTGCGCCGCCGGTTCATGGGACACCGCGCCGGCGACGACGTCTTCGGGCGGATCTACACCCTCGACCATCCCGAGATCGCCCCGCTGGTCAAGGTCGCTGCCATCCTCGACGACAAGATCACCTCCAGCATCGGAACGCTGCTCACCCCGACCACCCGCCGGGTGCACTGGGCGACGACCAGCCCGCTCGCCGCCCGGGCCGAACACGTCGACGCCACTCTGGCCGCCGTCGGCTGGCTGGTCGACCCCGGCAGCGCCGACGAGCCGCTCTGCGACGCCGAGCGAGTCGCCTCCGAGCTCGACGTCTATCCGACCACCGCCCGGCGGTGGATGGCCGACGGCACCCTCCCCGCCGTCGTCGCTCCCGACGCCCAAGGCGTCCCCCGCCGCTACGTGCGCCTCGCCGCGGTGTGGGCGCATCGGGACCGGCTGGCCGCCCGGATCTTGCTGCCGGACCTCGCCGAGCAGCTCGGCCTCCGCTACCACGAGGCCTACCACATGGTCCATCGCTTGGGCCTCGCCTTGGAGCAGCATCCCACCAGCCGGATCTACGAGGTCACCCCTGACGCCGCCGCAGCGCTGCGAGCAGAGCTGGAGCGCATCCAGGCCCTGCACCGGCGATCGATGAAGCTCCCCGCCGCCGCTACCCAGCTCCACCTGGCGGCCAGCACCGTTCGGCTCCTCGCCCAGCGAGGCGACCTCGACATCGACCCCGAGACCGACAGCAGCGGCCTGCGCTTCGTCACCTCCGCCTCGGTCAAGCGGTACTGGATCGCCCACCACGAAGCCAAGCGCCGCACTGCCCAACCCGTTGCCGCTGTGCCCGTCGCCGAGGTCGCCCGCTTCACCGGCGAGACCCCCCGAGCGCTCATGGACCTGGTCCGAGCCGGCATCCTCGAGCAGGTACCCGGCCGACGCGCTGTCCAGCTCACCGCCACCAGCCTGCGCGTTTGGATGACAGACCACGAGCGCGATCTCTCCACCTGGCCGAGCACGGCCGACGACGCCACCGTCACCCCGCTCCGGTCGCGTCCGGTGCAGCGACCCGCCCCAGCCGAGGCGGCGGCTTACGTCGGCCAAGCCAGCGGGCAGCTGCGAGCATGACCTGACACGCGAAGCTTGGGCGTGGGGGCGGGGTGGCTCAGCCCTTGCGTTTAGTGACGGCCAGGCTCGCCGAAACCGCGATGATCATCGGCCCGCTGGCTCCCCCGATGGTCGACAGCAGCCGCGGGGTCGACCGTCACTGGCTAGCGGCGGCCGACGGCCAGCCCCCGAGTGCGCGTCGACTTGCGGCCAGCGCATCGCAGCCCATCGGGGTCTCAGGATGGGCTGATCAGGTTCCGCTCTGGCTCATGATGGCGAGGCCCACGAGCAGCAGCACGCCGCCGGCCACGATGAGGTCCTGGCTCTTACGCTGTACCTCGGCGACCTGCTGGCATAGCCGTTCCTGGACTTCGGCTTGCGTGAGCCGTCGGAGTTGCGCCTCGGCCTCGTCACCCTGCTGCCGGCGCTGATGCTCGATCAGGCGCGTCAGCGCCAGGTCGACCATAGCTTACAGGCCCGATGAATTGCCGGCGCTTGTCCCTCCTGTCGGCGAAGCGAAGCTATGGGCTCATGCTGGATGCGTCCACGCGAGCCAGGTGTGTAGACGCTCAGCCTCGAATGCCTCTTTGCGGGCGTAGGTGTCGGTGTCCGGTTCTGCCATTCGTAGGATCGGCTTCGGCTTGTTGAAGAACTCGCCTTCGAGAGCGGCAGCTCGCCGCCCGTTGAACTCCAAGAAGCAGTAACCCGCACCGTCATAGGGGGTGGTGGTGCCCCCGTCGATCTCGGCTGCGATGCTTGTCGCGGCGGCCCGGCCGAGCGCTTCGGCGAACACCCCGGCCCGTGGAAGGCTTTCCACTGCCGTGCAGTCCCCAACGGCGTAGACACCATCGAAGACGGTGCGACCCGTGCCGGGGTCCGGCCAGACCCAGCCGTCCTCGCCGGCCAGCGGGCTGTCGGCGATCACCGTGGGCGGGACGGCGCTCGGTATGCCCAGAAGCAGTGCGTAGTCAAGTGTGGTGCCGTCAGCGAAGGACGCCGATTTGGCATCGGTGTCGATCTTGGCGGTCTGCAGGCCCGTGCGCAGATCGATCCCTTGCCCGGCGAGGCCGCTGGCCACGAGCTGGTCCACGTCGGGTCCCGCCATCGGCAGCGGCGAGGGCATCGGGGTGGCGACCACAACCTCTACGCGGTCTCGTAACCCGCGGCGGCGAAGATACTCTTCGACTAGGAACGCGGCCTCGTACGGGGCAGGGGGGCACACATAGGGGGTTCCGAGAACAGCGATGACCACTCGGCCGGCGTCGAGGTGCTCGAGCTCGGATCGCATCGCTGGCAGCCGGTCGGGATCATAGAGATCAAATGCGCCGTGGTCGGCCGCGCCCAGCTTGCCGCGGCCGCGACCTGCTCCCAGCGCGACGATCATATAGTCGGCGTCAAAAGGTCCGGCTGAGGTCTCGATCGCGCGACGTGTGGGGTCGATGGCTGTGATGCGGGCGTTGACGAATCGGATGCCCTTCGCGTCGAGGGCGCCGAGGCGTGCGGTGCCCTGCGCGAGCGGGCGGGTGCCTACCAGGTCCCACAGCTTGGCGTAGCCGACGAAGAACCGGTCGTCGGCGGCCACGAGGAGGATCTCGTGCTCGCTGTCGAGTCGGCTCCTCAGCTCGTGGGCGGCCGCAAGGCCGCCGAACCCCCCGCCCAACACCATCACCTTGGCCATGTCTTGACTCCTTCGTCGGGACCTGCATCTCGGACGCGCGCGGCAACCCTCACGGCTGTCTTTTGTCGAGCCACGTCGTTCAGCGTTTGAGCTCTCTTAGCGGGGGGGCGCCCAGTCCGCGGGGCGGCCGGTGTGGTTGGAGAACTCCACCGACCACTGCCACCAGCTGTGATCATCGGAGTGCCGCCAAGCCGTGAGAACGCCGACCTCGCCGCCAGCGAGCAGCACCGGCAGGCCGTGGAGGTCCTCGTCGGGCCACACTTCGCTCCGGGTGATGTGCTCCCCGTCGAGGACTATCAGCGTCATCGGCGAGTACTCGCCGTCACGGTCGAGATCTTCGCGGGCCACCACTTTCCCGTCATCCGCGATCACCTCCACCGACGTCTGGGCGGGCGCAGCGTGCACCAGCACCCGGGTGAACCCTCCGGCGGTCGTGCAGCGGGCGAACTCAAGCCCGTTCATGGCGCCGTCGCGGGCCCTCAGGTTCCAGGTCCAGTTCATACGCAGCTCCCTTGCTGAGTGTCGGTTCCGTGGGATATTGCTACCGGAGCATCAACTATCTTGCATAGTACCCGGGGTGTCTCATGGCTACACCCGCAGACGAATCGGGCTCGCAGCTCCTTACACGAGTGTCACGAGGGCACCGTCGGCACCGGCCATGCAGGAGCGGGCAAAAGTTGGAAGAGATAGAAGGCGAGCACGTCGTCGGCGTCGGTTCCCACTCGCAGCCTCGTCTCCCACGCTTCGACTCTTACGTCGTAGAAGCCGGTGTCGTCGAGGACCTGTCGGATCGTGTTCGGGTCGGCAAAGCTCCATGGCCTCGTGTCAACCGGTGCTTCTGGGAGCGGTACGTGCGCGGCCACGGCCCGCAACGGAAAGGACGGCGTGCTCACCGCGCTCCGGACCTTGCCAGCACAAGAAGGCGAGTCAGCCTTGGGGGCGCGTCGTCCGGGCGAGGTTGGCGAAAGCTGCGGCGGGGCCCGCGAAGAACATGACTCCGAACCGGCTGATCACGACGCCGAAGCTAGTCGGGGCGAAGGGATGTGACTGGGCGCCGGCGGGTGCGAACGTGAGATTCGCGGCGCCGGCTTCGGCCGCCCGGAGGCGTGCCAGCTCGAGCACATCCGGGGAAACGTCGACCCCGACGACCGGGCCGGGACTGGCCGCGGAGGGGCTTCTGCGGTGGTGGCACCGCAGCCGCAGTCGACGTCGAGCACCGCCTCGCCAGGAGCGATAGCGGCCGCGCGAGCAGGCGGTGTCAAGACACCGAGCATGGTCTCGGTCCGAGCGCACTCGTCCGCCCCCCACTGTCCCCGCTCACATCCCAGGTGCCGTCATATTCGCCAGGCGCGTCGGTCACGGCCGGACGCTACAGGCCGGCCGCTGGCCCGGCTACGAAGCAGGTTAGGAGATAGCGAGGCAGGGTAAGTGCCGGGCTGGAGGATGATGACGCTCGTGCAGATGATGACCGGCCACCGCCACCGCCACCGCCATGTCGCCGTGCTGAGCGTGCAGTTTTTGCTGGCATTGGGGTCAACCCGACCGTGCATGTGCCGCATGCCCGTTTCGGCGTGGGTTCGATGATGGCGGTTATGGGCGGCCAGCCACTGTTGATCGCTCAGATGATGATCTGGATGCCGACGGACGTGCTGGCACTCGTCGCTGCTGCGACAGCGGCGATGTCGGCGCGGTTGGGGGTCACCGTTCCGGCGGCGCTCGGGCTAGTCGCGGTTCTGGCCGCCGGCTATGGTGGGATTCGGGTCCTCCTCGCCGGCGGCAACACTGCTTCTTCACGATGGCAGCCGGGTTCGTCGTCGCCTATGCCGCATGCTTCGTCGAGTTGATCGCACTGGCACGTCTCGGGCCTACTTGGCACTCGGGCGCGTCGGGCGCCTTGCCCGGCTCCGGGGCCTACGACGGACGCGGCGGGGAACGACAGAGACAGGCTCCAGCGGCCGGGGGCGACGTGTGGTGATCTACATGCATTTGGTCCAGCGGCGGCCAGCACCCGGGAAGGCGCGAGCCGCTCACCATTCGGGCTCGACGGCTCGACGGATGGGGCCGCTGGGGATCGACGAGCCGTCACCGAGCGGCGTTCGCGCCGACGGGAGGCGCACCTTGGGTTTCTACGGTCGCAGTTGAGCGAAAGGAGTCGACGATGTTCGGTCTGGGTGCCGGCATGATGCTGATAGGTCTGGTGATCGTGCTGGTCGTGGTGGTGTTGATCGTGTTCGCCATCGTCTGGGCGGTGCGTGCCTTCGGGCCCGGAGGTCGCTCTGGGCCCCCGCCGGCCAGCGACGAGCCACGCTGACGCTGCAGATGAGCTCCCGCTGGTGTTGTGTTGATAGGGAGCACCCGTCGCGCCGGGGGAGGTGATCCCAAGAGACCGAGAGGTCCTCGCCCGAAACATTTGCCCAGGGTGAGGAAGCACCCGACAGAGCGACAGAGTTAGCCCCCTCAGGCTGTTGAACGGACACGGCGGAGCACGCGCCCGAGCGGCGCCGCCTACTGCCGCGGGGGTTCAGGGCAGTGCTGGACGGGGTGCGGGCCTCCCCCAACTAGCAGGTGCAGCGACACGGTCCGCCCAGACGCGTCGCTGGCTTGGTGGATGTCGCCGACGTTGAAGAGGTAACCGCCGCCTGTCGGTATGACTTCCTCGCCGACTACCTGCAGCCGATCCGGACATGCGCCGCTGTAGCGGGTGTTGCGCTCCGCTCCGGCGACCGTGGCGGCCGCGCCCCAGCCGTGGTGGTCGTGCGGCGGGGTAGCCGAACCGCTGGTGGTGATGATCGCAGCCGCTGACCAGCCGGTCGGGTCGTCGTGCAGGCAGTGGGCGGCGTAGGGACGGTCGGGATCCTCGCCGAGAAGGGCGGCGGGCCAAGCCGCCATGTCGGTGAGGGCGGCGAAGCTGATCAGGGCGTCGAGCAGCAGGGCACGCTCGGCGGGCTGGGCGTCGGGTCGTGCCCAGCGCCGGGCACGTGCGACGAAGCGGGCCAGCTGCCCGGTGAGCGGGGGGCGGACGAGGCGGAGCGTCTCGTGGTCTCCGAGCAGCTCCAAGCGGCGTCGCAGCAGAGCGTTGTCGGGGCCTTGGCTTGCATGGGCCGCGATAGCCTCCCAATGCACGCCCCGGTCGACCGTGAAGGCGAGCAGCTCGCCGTTGGCCATGCCGTGCATTTCCAGGGAGAACTCTGCCGCCAGCGCCTCGGCGAGACCAGGGGGCAGGCCCCACTCCAGCGCGGGCAGTCCCGCCTCGGCTGCCACCGAGAGCGCTGCGGCGCTCGCGGCCCGGTGATCGGCGTGGCCGGTTACCCCGCTGCGGTCGAGGACGACCACTGCGTCGGCGTCCGCCTGCTCGACGCGCGTACGGACCCGGGCGGCCAGCTCACCGTCGGGCAGAACGGCCAGGCCGCCATCGGGCAGCTCCTCCATCCAATGCTCGTCGATGCCGAGGGTCCGGGCTGCGGCGCCCAGCTCATCGGTCCTGGTTCGGGCCAACTCGGGTGAGGCTCCGAGCGTGGAGCCTTCCCCGGCGGTGAAGCAGAGCAACGACACCCGCCTGCCGGTCGCCGCCAGGGCCGCGAGGACCCCGCCGAGCCCGAAGCTCTCGTCGTCGGGGTGGGCGACGACGGCGAGCAGCGAGCGCAGCGGTCGCAGGACTTCGGGCACGCGGACTTGCGTCCCGTCCCGATTGGCGTTTCCCGCGTCGGTCATCGTCTCTCCAGGTCTGGGATCACAGTGGTGAGCCGTCGGGTGGACAGGGTGACGACGCTTCGAGGTTCGTGGTCGCCGCTGCCCACCGCGTCAGCGACCAAGGTCCTCCTGAGGCTCTCGTCTCATCGGACGACGAAGGTCGCCCACATGCCTTGCTGGGCGTGGCCGGGGACGGGGCAGATGATGTGGTAGGTGCCGGGGGACGGGGCCTTGAAGCTGATGGTCGCTGCGTACCACAGGTTGCCCTTCGGGGGCGGCACGGGCATGATGAACCCGCCCGTGACGGCGATGTCTCCTTCCATCATTGCCATGCGGTTGTACGGTGGCGCGGCGGTGGTCAGCTCGAAACCGTGCGGGTGACCGGGATCGCCGTCGGCGAAGTCGACCGTGACGCTAGCGCCGGCCGGGACGCTGACGGTCGGACCGTGCGGTCCGTCGATCCCGTCGATCTGCCAGTACATGCCCGGGCGGTTCCCGGGCGCACCGAGGGCGACCAGTGTTACCTGCTTGGAGGTGTAGGTGAGAGTCTGGCCGCTTCGGGTCGCGCTGCGGGCGGCCTGGGCGGCGAGGGCCTCCATGCGGCTGGCAGGAACGAGCCCGCCGGGTGCGCCCCTGGCGATGTCGGATCCCCCGCCCATCATCCCGCCGGCGGCACCCGGCGCCCCACCACCGTTGCTCATCATTCCCCTGCCGTTGCCGGGAGAGCCGGACGGCGAGAGGGAGCCTGGCTGCGAGCCCGATGGGGTCGTCGCGCTCGATCCGTGATTGCCGGTCAATGTGAGGGCGGCGGCCGCCCCACCCGCACCGATCACCAGCGCCAGGACCGGGATGGCCATCTTGGTCAAGTTCAAGTCGGTTCCTCCGTGGTGCGAACTTCGGTGGTGTGAACTTCAGTGGTGCGGTCTTCGCCGCGCCCGGTGGTCCCGGTTCTCGGATACAACACGGCGGCGAGGAGCACGTAGAGCGGACCGGCGTTGGGGTCGGTGGCATGCCCAGCAAGGATCCCACCGAAGTTCTGCCCGACGACCCAGAACACCAAGCTGAGCGCGATACCCACCCAAAGGACCGGCCGGAGCCGCTGGCCTCCTCGCAGGACGTGGATGCCGATGAGCACCTCGACCGTAGCGAGCAGCAGCTCGAGGGGGTTCCCGGCACGGTCGACGAGGCTTACGACGGTCCGATCGAGGCTCTCGAGGACGCCGGGCTCGGGAAGGTTCATGTTGATCGTCGTGCCGAGCACAGAGAACGGCGGGTAGGGGCCAGGGAGTATCTGCAAGATGGCACCACCGCACCACAGCACCGCCCAGATGACCCGCCCGCCTCGCTCACCGAGCGGCCCTTCGCCCGCGACCGACCCGCCGCTTGGCGGCAGGCTCTGATGGGCGCGGGGCCACACCAGCAGGCCGATCAGCCCGTAGAGGAGCACGGCGCCGGGGGCGCCCCCTGGCAGGGTGGCGATCCCGGTGAGCAGGCTGCCGAACCCCTCCCCGATTGCCCACACTCCGAGCACCCACGCGAACGACACGGCGAGGGCGAGGCGCACGGTGCGCCGCCAGAGCAGCCCGGCGGCGATACCAAGCTGCACGGTAGCGAACAGCGCGTTCCACGCCGCGGCGTGGAGGATCAGGAACCGGGCCGTGGGGATGATCAAC
>JAJZJY010000077.1 GCA_021809885.1 Actinomycetes bacterium | reverse complement strand
CTATCGAGGTTTCTATACAAGATGCGAAGCAAACCGGCGGCGTCGGCCAGGCGCGTAACCGGGTCCGCCTCGCAGTCGAGCGTACCGTCCCCTTCGCCCTCATCGTCAACACCCTCGCCATCATCTGGTACGCGACCGTCGGGTACCACCCAGACGATGTCCAGGAGCGCCGCGAGCTCGCCCCGTGGTACCGCCACAAAGCCCAACCATCGGTCCTCGACATGCTCACCAAGCTCCGGCGCGTGATCATCACCGGCTATTTACGAAGCGATGACCCCGAACCGCCCACCTGCCAAGAAATGGCTATCTTGCGCCTGGCCTGGGAGGACGCCGCTGCATAGGTGAGAAACTCGAGGTGAACAGGCTGCCGGTGTACACGCAGCGCGCGGTAGACCGCTGCACACCTGTCTTTGTGCGTCCACCGCAGGCGCTCGTGGTCTCCTGTGCCCGGCAGTCACCCCGGCCGATCGTGACGGCGAAGGCTTCGGTGTCCGGTGCCGGATCGGTCGCCGTCTGGAGGTAGTCGCCGAAGATCGTGCGGCACTCGCCGCAGACCTCGCGAGGGTCGCCCACCAGGTTCGTACAGCCAAAGACCGGGCATGGAGGGAACAGCGGCGACGCGTCAAGGACCACGCTCACCACCCCACACCCCCTCCGTGTTCGAGCCGGTCGCTGTGATCGAGGGAAGGGATCGGGCTGCCGAGAGCGACGAACCGGTCGAGCGGGTCGGTGAGCACCGCTGTCGTGAACCACCGGTACGACCGGTACTGCTCGACAGTCAGCACTGCCCTGCCCATCGCGCTGCGCAGTGCATCTCTGATCGGTTCCGCACAGGCAGAGCGCGAAGTGACGACGCAGCAGCGGAGCAGATCGAGAGAGCGGAGGGCCTGGGCCTGGTGTCGCCACTCGTTCGGGAGGTCGGGACCCTGAGCGGCGGCGAGCCGCACGGCTCGCTGGACGGCCGTCAGCACGGTTGCCAGGTCTCCCGGTGCCGCGAGCAAGGGAGCCAGTTCGCGGCGCCCGCCCGGTGCGTACAGCTCGGGGGCCTGGGCAGTGGCCTCGGTGACCGCCTGGATGATCGCGGCCGCGGCATGCGCTCCGACACGCACGATCACGGCCTCCTGTCCGCGCTCGGGGTCGGACCACAGCAGCCTGTCTTCGACTCGGCTCATGCTGTCGGCCAACTCTTCGGCCGGGTCAAGGATCAGAGTGGACAGGTTGCTCATCTCGCCCGCCTACCGTTTCGAGCAGCAGCGGACTTCACGATCCGGGTGACCGTCACGAGGTCGGTCCCGGTGGCTTCGGCCGTTGCCTCGACCCCCATCCGAGCGACGAGCGCGGCTGTGGCGGCGAAGAGGGCAGCAGAGGCTTCCTTTACGGCCTGGTCGGCTGCTGCCAGCGCAGCCGCTCGCCGTTCTTGTTCCGCAGCAAGGCGCTCGACAGCGGCGGCGTGAACTGCGAGGGCCGCCAGGTCGTCGCGGTGACGCTGGCGAAGGAGCGCTCGCTGGGTGTCGGACAGCTTGCCGGTGGAGGGTGTTGCGGAGCGAGCCATTGGACTTCCCTTCGGCAGTGGCCCGTCAGATGCGGGCGTCTACCAGGTGGAGACGGACCGACCGATCTGGCCACTCGGGGGCAACAGGCATCTTCCGTCCCGTGATGCCGCGGAGATCGGTGGCGATCCACGCCAGCGGTCAACAAGCAGAGCCGCAACCCGAGGGACCACGCTTCGCCAGACACGCAAGCTGGCGGCGGGTACGGCCGGTCAGCTCCACGACCGCCTGCGCTGTGGTGGCCGAGAGCAGCGCTCTCGTCGCTTCGCACAAGGTGCTGGCGGCCTCGTCTACGACGAGTTGGGCCGTGGTGATCCGCTCGGCCCACCGGGCCTCGACCTCTTCGACCTGCTTGCGGTGATGGACGTAGGCGGCGTAGTTGAGCCGGCTAGCGACAGGGGCCGGATACTTGCCTGTCCGAGCGTGGTGCCTCGCCCACTTCACCTCGCCGGGCGTCATACCCAGGAGGACACAGACAGCACGCTCCCGACGGGCCGCCAGTCGGTCCCGCTGGGTCACAGCGCCCTCCAGGGCGGCCAGCGCCTCCTGCCAGGCAACCAGCAGCATCATCTCCTGGCGCCGCCTGGCCGACATCACCCGCGCTTGCTGATCGAGCTGCTTCGTCCTGCTCACCCCCTCCTTGATCCGGGCCTACTACCCAAGTGGCACGGATCGACCGATCCGGCAGCCTCGGGGGGAGCACCAGCCTCTGGCCTCCAGCCTCCTCCACCGCCCAGCAGCCCCCAACCCCCCCCCCCCACCCCCACCCCCACATCCCACCCCAACCCTCACATCACACCCCAACCCTCACATCACACCCCAACCCTCACATCACACCCCAACCCTCACATCACACGCCTGGCATCCGAGGAAGTCCGGGTGGCCAGATCGGTCGATCCGCCCCCATCAGGTACGACGGCCCGCTCCCGGCGGGCCAGTACCTGGGAGATCAAACGGTGCTCACAATCCGACGGCTCAGCATGGGAAGCGGCTTCAAGTATCTGATGGACTCGATCGCTGTCGGAGACGGCAAGCCGGACCAGACATCGAGCCTGACGCGCTACTACGCGGAGTCGGGCACCCCTCCTGGAGTGTTCCTCGGGGCGGGCCTGGCCGCTCTGGACGGCGGCAACGGTGTCGAATACGGCTCGCAGGTGAGCGAGGAGCAGCTACAGAACATGCTCGGGCTGATCGTCGATCCAGTCAGTGGGGATCCATTGGGAGCGGCCCCGAGACGCAAGGGGGCGAGCGTCGCCAGACGGATAGAGGACCGGGTTGCCCGTCTGTCGGCTGCCCTCACCGACGAGGAGCGGCAAGCAGAGGTGGGCCGGATCGAGGCCGAAGAACAGGCCCGGCAGCACAAGCAGGCGGCGACCGTTGCCGGTTTCGACCTTACGTTCTCGCCGTCGAAGTCGGTGTCGGTGGCGTGGGCGCTGGCCGACCAGGGGACAAAGGCGGTCATCTACGAGTGCCACCGCCGGGCTATCGACTACACCCTTGCCTACGCGGAGCGCAACGTCTTTCACTCCCGATCAGGGAAGGATGGGGTGGTCCAAGAGGACGTGATCGGGGTGGTTGCGGCGGCGTTCACCCACTACGACAGCCGCTCCGGTGACCCGCAACTCCACGACCACGTGGTGGTGTGGAACAAGGCGAAGTCGCAGAGCGACGGCCAGTGGCGCACCCTCGACAGCCGGGGACTCTTCAAGCAGGTAGTCACCCTGGGGGTCATGCATGAAGGGGTGTTGGCCGACATGTTGACCGATGCCTTGGGTGTCGGATGGGACGAGGCGACCACCCGGCACGCGATGACCAAGCACGAGATCACCGGTGTCCCCGAGGCATTGATGGCCGAGTTCTCGCAGCGAGTAGCGATGATCCATGCCCGTCGTGACGAACTGATCGCAGAGTTCATCGCCGCACACAGGAGGGAGCCCACCCCCGTCGAAAAAGTCCGCCTCGCCCAACAAGCCAACCTCGAAACCCGTCCAGAAAAGCAGCACCGCAGCTTGTCGGAGATGACCGAACAGTGGCGGGAGCGAGCCGCCCCCTACCTCGACACGGACCCCGTTTCGTTCGTGACGGTCGTAAAGGATCGCAACGACTTGCCGCCTCTCCGGGCCGATGACCTGGCCACCGACATGCTGGGAGAGGTCGCAACGCTTGCCGCGCACAAGACCGCCGAGCGCCACTCGACGTTCTCTCGGGCGAACGTATTGGCCGAGGTCCACCGCCAGCTCCACGGGGTGCGCTTCGCCAGTCCCGACGACCGGGTAGCGGTCGCAGAGCGCACCGCGGACATCGCAGTGGGTGAGGCGATCCAGGTGACGGCCGCCGAGCTGCACCACACCCCCGGTCGGTTCCGCCGCGCCGATGGCACCTCTCGCATGCGACCGAAGGAGCACCAGCTCTACACGACGGCGACCTTGCTTGACGCTGAGGCCCGGCTGTTCGAGGTGGGCCGGAAGACCGACGGCCCGGTCACCACGGTTGGTACCGTCGCCAGGGTGGCCGACGCGAACCTGCCCGGCAGGGACTACACGATGAGCAGCGATCAGGCGCTCGCCGTCGAGAAGACCGCCACGTCGGGTCGTCGTCTCGACGTGCTGGTCGGCCCGGCCGGCACCGGCAAGTCCACGACGATGGCCGGGCTTCGGGCAGCATGGGAAGCAGAGCACGGCCCCGGCTCGGTCGTCGGCCTGGCCCCATCGGCAGCAGCCGCTGAGGTACTGGCCGACGAGCTTGGGATCGACACCGAGAACACCGCCAAGTGGCTCCACGAGTGGCGACAGACCGCCAGCCGACGGGCCGAGCGGGATCGTCTACGAGGTGAGCAGGCCACCGCCTCGACCCCCGAGGCGTCTTTGGCCGCAGCCAAGCGCGCAGACCGGCTCGACGCGTTGGTTGACCAGTGGAGCTTCAGGTCGGGACAGTTGGTGATCGTGGATGAAGCCTCACTTGCCGGCACGTTCGCCCTCGACGAGCTGGTGAGCGCCGCCGAGGAAGCTGGGGCGAAGGTGCTACTGGTCGGTGACCCGTTCCAGCTGTCGTCGGTGGAGGCGGGTGGCATGTTCGCTTCCCTGGTCCGAGATCGTGACGACCTGGCCCCGGAGTTGACCGACGTGCGCCGGTTCATCTCCGAATGGGAGAAGGCTGCGAGTGTTGAGCTCCGGGTCGGAGACGACCGGGCGATCGACACCTACGAGGATCACGGTCGGATCGCAGACGGCACGCGAGACGAGATGATCGAGGCGATCTACCGTGCATGGAAACAGGACACAGAGGCGGGCAAGGAGTCCCTCATGATCGCCGGCGACGGGGCGACGGTTGCCGCCTTGAACGAACGGGCGAGGACAGACCGGATCGCCGCCGGTCACGTCGCAGAAGCCGGCCTGGTCCTACACGGCGGGGCCATCGCCGCAGTTGGTGACGAGGTGGTGACCCGAGAGAACAACCGCCTCCTTGCCACCGGCAAGCGGTGGGTCAAGAACGGGGATCGCTGGATGGTCACATCCACGAATCACGATGGCTCGATGACCGTCAAGCGGGCCGGCGGCGGCGGGGAAGTGGTGCTTCCGGTCGACTACGTGGCCGAACATGTCGAGCTGGCCTACGCCACCACAGCCCACCGGGCGCAAGGTCGTACCGTAGATACCGCGCACGTAATGGTCACCTCCGGCACCGCTCGGGAGGTTCTCTACGTGGCCGCTACTCGCGGCCGGGAGTCGAACCGGCTCTACGTGGACACCCACTACGACCCGGACCCTGCTACCTCGCACGAGCAGATGACCCCGTTACAAACTCCCCGCCAGGTGCTCTACGGGTGCTTGCAGCGGATGGGCGCGGACCGTGGGGCGCACGACACGATCCGGGCGTCACAGGACGCTGCCGAATCACTCTCGACCCTTCACGCGGAGTACGCCACCATCGCTCGTGCCGCCCAGGAGGACCGCTGGGATGGGCTCTTGGACCGCTCGGGTCTGACTGCCGACCAGCTCGCAGGGGTCAGGGAGAGCGAGGCTCACGGCCCACTGCTAGCGGCGTTCCGCGAGGCCGAGGCTCGCGGTGTGGACATAGAGGCCGAGTTCCCGTCCCTCGTGACGCGTCGGTCGTTGGTCGGCGCCGAGGACGTTGCCTCGGTCCTCCATGACCGGGTGGAGGGGTGGACCAACGTCGCCGGCAGCAAGAGGCTCGGAGCTACGAATCTCATTGCCGGGCTCATACCGAGGGCGATGGGAGTGAGAGACCCCGACATGGCCCGAGCCCTGATGGAGCGGGACCGGGCGATCGAAAGCCGGGCACAGACCCTCGCAGAGCAGGCCGTCGAGCGCAACGCAGGGTGGGTTCGGCGCCTCGGTCGGCTACCCGTCGACCCGACGCAGCGTGCTGTGTGGATGAGCCAGGTCCGCGTCGTGGCCGCCTACCGGGACCGCTGGGGGGTCGGCGGGCAGACCGTCGTCGGAAGAGAGGCAGACGTGTCCACCATCGAGCAGCTCGGTCACCACAAGCGCGCCCAACTGGCAGCGCAGAAGGCGCAGACGATCAGCAAGCTCGGTGGCGAACAGAGACAGGACCACACGAACCCGACAGGCCTGACGGCGGCGGTCGCACCGAACGGGATCGAGCGGTGAACAGAGGGTTCCCTGCCCCCCCGGGTGAGCTGCCATCACTCCGTCGTCGACGGCGACCTCTACTGCGGCGACTGCTAGGAAGTCGTCAAGGGAACGCCCAGCTCCTCGCGGAGTTGGCGGATGCCGAATCGAGGGTCCAGGTACCCGACGGCATACGCGAGCTGTTCCAGAGCCCCGCATACCAAATCGGTCGCCTCACGCTCCGTGAGGGGACCCGGCAGCTGTGCGGCGAATCCCATGGATTGCCCGATGTCTCTCGTCGGCGTGCCGAGCGGCGACAAGTCGACCCGCTGCAACACGTCGTTCTGTCGATTGCCCTGCGTACCTGGGCTGCCGTATTGCGTCGCGGCGAGGAAGTGCACCTCAGCGTGGTTCGTGTTCGCCTCGCCTGGTAGAACGTCGGCCAGCACGCCAGGGAGCGTGGCGGTCACCAGGACCAGTCCGTCGCGCAGGATCATCGCGGCTTCAGCCATCCGAATCGTCTTCTGGAGGGAGATGGCGACATCCGCAGTGAAGACAACGGACCCGCCACCGACCGGTCCTGGAAAGCCTGGCAAGCGGACCGTCACGAGTGCCGAGATTCCAACTGTTGCGTCGCCGCCAATGCGGTAGGTGCAGTAGTCATAACTCTGGTGGCCGCCGGGACTCGCGACCCAGTCGCTGAGAAATGGCGCGCTCACCGTCGTACCGGGCGCCGGTGGTTCGCCGATGGACGGAGCGGCGGGATACCCCGCCATGTCCCGCAGCCGGTTCGTCAGCGCAGCTACCCTCAGGGCTGCAAGTAGGGCCTCCCGACTCTCCGCACGGATCAGTCCGCACGTATCCGGTGAAGCGGGGCCAACGGTGGCTGCTGTCCGAAGCTGGAGGAGTGGCAGAGCTCCCCATCCCTGTGGGGCGGAGGACGACTCCGGCATGAGGAAGTATGTACGCAACGGCGTAGGGCGGTTTCGCCGTTCCGCGACCTGATCGAGCCGCATGATCTTCTGCACAAGGTCTTCGAGGAATTCATCGGCACCTGCGGTGTCGATGACGCACGCTTGTCGATGTGCGATCAACCGCCGTGCGGGTTCCTTGAGGTCTCCACGGAACGTGGCCCAGAACGTCGGGTACCTCCGGGACGGAGCCGACTCCAGGGCCTCGACCAAAGCCGTGTCGTATTCCGCCGACCATCCCACGACGATCAGTCCGTAGTCGTCGAAGACCCGGTCCAACAGCGCCCTGATCTCCTCCGGATATCTCGCAAGCTCGTCCTGCGTATTCCGCAGGCCGAGGGAGAGGTAGTCACCATGGAGCTTGATGACCGTCGTTTGCGCATGGACCATCGGCGTCATTCCGGCCATTGCGCCGGAACTCGCGATGACCTGCGGCGCGACGCCTGCCTGATCGAGCGCCCTCTCGATCAGCCGATCGAAGTTCGTCGTTACGATGATCCGCACTTTGCCACTTGCTGCCAGAGCCGCAAGGGCGTGATGACCGCTCGCCGGTTGCGCTTGGTCAGTGCCGCTCGGCATCGACTCGAAGTACCCACGGAGGAGCGCCTGACGGGCAGCATCGGTGGAGGCCAGCGCAGGCAAGAGCGTGTCGTAGCGGGGATCAGGACGGCCCTGCTTTGCCCACCACACCTCGGGGTCGTCCTCGACCTCTGCGGGATCGACTCCTTCAGCGAGCGCAACCTTGCGGATGAGGTCCTGAACGACCTGCCATCCGGTTGGGACGCCTGCTGCGCTCGACATACCGCTTCCGACCAGTACGGCGTACACGCCGGGAGCCGCATGGACGGCGGTCGCCAGCGCGACCCGACCGTCTACTCCGCTCGTCGGCGTCACAATGACCGGGGGGTTCACGTCGCTCATGCACTGTCCCCACCGCTCGACCCAAAGACGACCACGGCATCGGAAAGGACAGACGCTTGCAGCTTGCCGAACTCAACCTGCGGAATCTTCACATATGACCAGGTGGTATCGGTTAACAACGTCGCGTTCTCGCACCAGATCGTCGCTGCCCGATCCTTGTGCGCGACGTCGATGTTCTCCTGGCCCTTCGTTTCGATGACGTAGTGCACGTCATCGCGGTCCACGGCGACGAAGTCCGGCTCGTAGTAGCGGAGGTTCGTCGCGCTGTCGGTGTACTCGATCGTGAAGCCGAAGCGCTTGGGCAGCTTGGCGAAGCATGCGACGTCGCTGGCATCTTGCAGGAACTGGGCGAACTCCCGCTCGAAGTCGTTGTCGGCAGCCACGAGGTTGAAGACCGTCTTGCTCGCCTCGAAGGTGGGCCGGGAAAACGGGAAGGGCTCCGTCTCGGAGAGCGGGCGGCCGGGATGCTCCAGGGTTGGAGACAGCTCCTCGACGACGAGGGCTCGCAGGACCGAGGCGAAGGTCTTGACCGTGAGGTACTGCGCCACGCTCGTCGCGATCGCCTGGATGATCGCCTTGTCGGCGAGATCGACGGTCTCGCCGAACGCCCGGTCCCGGAGGAACTCGCGGACCTTGGGCACGAGGACGGCGAACTGGGATGGGAGCTTGACGTCCTGGGCGATTCGCTTGGCGTAGTAGGAGATGACCTCCTCTGCGGTCTGCGGCTCGGGGATCGTGTACTCCCGCTCGACGAGCTTTTGCAAGCTGATGATGTCGTAGCCCTCGAAGTGGAACTGGCTCGCCGCCGCGTCCCCCTCCTTCTTCGGGAGTTTCGGGCAGGTGAGCTTCGAGACGTCGATCCCCGTGATCTCCTCGGCGAGCGTCTTCTTCCGGGAAAGGATCGGGCTCAGAACCGGAACCGTGATGTCGTGCGCCATCTTCTCCGGGTCCGGAGCGATGGTCGTGATGACCACGGGGTCTTTCAGGTCGAAGGTGTCGAGCGTGATGTCTTCGTCCTTCTCCAGCTGCTCGACGAACTTGAGGAAGGCCGGGTTCCCGATCACGTCCACGCGCTCGATGTAGGACGACGAGCTGGAGCCGAACATGAGGCGCAGTCCTCGACCGATGGTCTGCTCGGGGAGGATGTTCGCCTTGGCCGTGTACGGCCGGAGGCCAACGATGACCGTCACGTTCTGCACGTCCCAGCCCTCACGGAGCATGAGCACGCTCACGATCGCGTTGACGGGACTGTTCCCCTCGTCCACTCGCCGGGCGACGCCACGCGCCGCATCGAGGTCCTTCTTCGAGACATCCCCGCTGCGGTCGGTGTGGATCACGAGGAGCTGCGCCTCGGCGCCATCGGTCGCCCCGAACTCGGCCGGGTACTTCACCCGGAGGTAGTCGCCGACGTCGTCTGCGTCAGCGGTGCTGTTGAGCATGACGAACAGCACCGGCTTTTTGCCGAGCGGCCTGAGCTGCTCGCGGTACTCACGCCAGCGCTCGACCCCAGCGGTCAGGTAACCCTGGTACTTGACGCTCGCAACATCAGAGCGTGCCTCGTCCATCCCGGCGGTGACGCCCTTCATGGGCCGCTTCACAACACCGTCGATGATCGCCTGCTTGAGCGGGTAGTCGAACACCGTCCAGGTGAACAGACCACCCTTCTGGTACCGAGGGGTCGCCGAGAAGTCGAGCTGGGCGACGAGCCCTGCGGTGCTGTCGTCGTGGATGCGGCGGATGACCTTGCTCCACTCGCTCTCTTCGTCATGGACGTGGTGCCCCTCGTCGTTGATGACCAGGCACGGGCTGTCACGGCGCGCGATCCGCTCGTCGAAGTCCTCGACGACCGCTGTGGCGGCAGGCGGGATCGGGCCGAGGACGTCGGTCATCACGTCGGGCTCATCGGAGTCGGTCGCGCCTCCTCGCTCGTAGAACTGCTGGATGTTCGTCAGGTAGAGCGCACCCTGCGAGCTTGCCCGCTCGGGATCACCCCGCATGTAGAAGTCCATCTCCCAGAAGATGCGTAGCTCAGGTGGGATGATCGGGTCGGTGCGGAACACCCGACCGCCACCGAAGTCCGAGCGGAGCCGCTCGAAGACGATAACGTTGGGCGCGACGACCAGAAACGTCTTCGCGTAGTCGTCACGGCCCTCAGCAACTGCGTTGAAGTACTGCCAGGCGACGGTGAGCGCCATCACCTTCGTCTTGCCACTTCCGGTCGCCATCTTGATCGCGTACCGGGCGAAGTCGTCGTACTGGAGGACGTGGATGCCCGGCACCTTGGCGAAGCGCTCGACGAGGTCGCGATGGCGACGAACCTGCTCCACCTCGTAGAGCCAGGCGAGGGTCTCCAGGGCCTCGCGCTGCGCGTAGTAGTACTGGAAGAAGCCCCCGTCTGGGAGCCGGTGGTCCGTCGCGAACCAGAAGTTGAAGAGGGTCTTCGTCGTGTCGGATGCACCCTTGTACTTCGCGTACCGCCACTCGCGGACGGCCTTGCGGATTGCAGGCACACAAGGTGCCGTCGTCACCCGAGCGGCGAGAATGTCTCCTTGCTCGCCTTGGGGCTGCCGTGCCTTACGCGCCACGGCCCGCAACCTTGACCGGGAGCGTCTTCGTCGTATCGTTGCCAAGGATGTCGATGACCTTGACCACGACCGTGTAGTCACCTGGCGCTGCGTACTCGTGCGTCGTCGTCAGAGAGAGGTCCATCGACTTCCGCGTCCGGTACGCCTGCCACTCGTTGTGGAATGTGTCGTCCTTGTTGTCC
>JAJZJY010000076.1 GCA_021809885.1 Actinomycetes bacterium | reverse complement strand
GATTCGTCCTCCGGCGGGTCGGTCTGTCGGTCGTCGTCGTCGCCGGGGTCATGGTGATCACCTTCGTGATCACCCACGTGATCCCCGGCGACCCGGCGGTCAGCTGGGCCGGCCCGCACGCCAGCCTCGCCCAGATCCAACGGGCGCGGGTCCAGCTCGGCCTCGACCGGCCGTGGTGGTCCCAGGTCGTCCACTACTTCGCCGGGATCCTGTCGGGCAACTGGGGCACCTCGATCCGCACCCACAGGCCTGTGCTGTCTGGCCTCATGCAGGCCATCCCCGCCTCCATCGAGCTGGTGGGCGCCGCCTTGGTGATCGCCATCGTGGTCGGCGTGCCCCTCGGCGTCCACTCGGCCCGCTTCCGCGGCCGCCTGCCCGACCACTTCACCCGGGTCTTCGCCGTGCTCGGTGTATCGATGCCGGCCTTCTGGCTAGCGCTGATCCTGCAGCTGGTGTTCTTCCATTACCTGAACCTGCTGCCGGCCGCCGGGGAGTACACCCCGTCGCTCGTCTACAGCCACCCGCTGCCGGCCATCACCGGCATCCCCATCCTCGACGCCCTCTTCACCGGCAACTGGGCGGTGTTCGCCAGTTCAGTGAAGCACTTGGTGCTCCCCGCGTTGGCGGTGGCGTCCTATCCGGTCGGCGTGATCGCCCGGATGGTGCGGGCAAAGGTGCTCGAGAACGCGGAGGAGACCCACGCGCAGATGGTGCGGGCCCTGGGCTTCTCCGAGCGGTCCGTGCTCGGCCGCTTCGCCCTCCGGCTGGCGTGGAGCCCCGTCGTGCAGGTCCTTGCGCTCGTCTTCGCCTACTCGCTGGTCAACACCTTCCTGGTCGAGTCGGTGTTCGACTGGCCCGGCCTCGGCAGCTACGCCGCCAATGCCGTGTCGAGCCTGGACGTGCCGGCGATCGCCGGGGTCACCCTCTTCGTCGCCATGGTGTACGTGGTGCTCAACCTGGCGGTCGACCTACTCCAAGCCGTCTTCGACCCGCGGATCCGGTTGGCGTGAGCGCGGCGCCCGCCCTCACCACCACCGTCGTTCCCGATGCCACCGGTCGGCTCGCCTGGGCGCGCCGCAGCCCCTTGCTCGTCATCGGCGGGACCGGCGTGGCCATCGTCGTGCTGGTGGCAATCCTCGCTCCGGTCCTCGCGCCGTTCCCCCACGACGCGGGCGCGGCGACCCACCCGTTCTCGGTGTTGCGCCCCCCGTCGTGGACACACCCGTTCGGCACGGACCAGGTCGGGCGCGACGTCCTGTCGCGGGTCCTCTACGGCTTTCGCGTCTCGCCGGTGGTCGCGGCGGTCGTGCTCACCATCGCCATCGCCGTCGGGGTGCCGCTCGGGCTCGTCGCCGGCTACTACGGGGGCGTCGTTGACGACGTGGTGATGCGGGTCACCGACATCTTCCTGGCGGTGCCGGCGCTGCTCCTCGCGTTGGCGCTTGCCTCCGTGCTGACACCCGGCCTGGGCAGCACCATCCTCGCCATCTCGGTCACGTGGTGGCCGTGGTACGCCCGGCTGGTCCGGGGGGAGGCGGCGTCGGTGCGCGGCCGGCGCTTCATCGAGAACTGTGAGGCCCTCGGCCTGCCCAGGTGGCGGATCCTGCTCCGCCACGTGCTGCCCAACTCGGTCACCCCTGTCTTGGTGCAGGCGTCGCTCGACTTCGGCGGCGTGATCCTGACCGCCTCGGCCCTGTCGTTCCTCGGCCTCGGCGTGCAGGACCCGACCCCGGACTGGGGGCTCATGGTGAGCGAGGGCCAGACGTACTTCACCACGGCGTGGTGGCTCGTCACGTTCCCGGGTCTCGCCATCCTGCTCACCGCCTTGGTGTTCAACCTCCTCGGGGACGGGTTGCGGGACCGCTTCGACCCGCGGCAGGTGACGGGCCGGTGAAGCTCGCCATCCGCGACCTCGAGATCGACTTCGGGCGTCGCCACGTCGTCGCTGTCGACGCCCTCGACTGCGACGCCGGGGAGATCGTCGGCGTGGTCGGCGAGAGCGGCTCCGGCAAGTCGATGACCGCCACTGCGGTGCTGGGTCTAGCGACGCGCCTCGGCGCCACGGTGCGTGGCTCGATCGAGCTCGACGGCCTCCAGCTCCTCGGGGCGACTGAGGCGACGATGCGGGAGGTCCGCGGCCGCCGCGTGGCCATGATCTTCCAGAGCCCGTCGGGTGCGTTCAACCCCGTGATGCGCGTCGGGGAGGTGTTCGCCCGAACCCTGCGCCTGCACGGCGAGCGCTCCAAGGCTTCCGCCTGGGCCCGGGCGGAAGCCGCGGTCGAGGAGGTCCTGCTGCCGGCGGCGGTCCTCGGCCGCTACCCGCACCAGCTGTCCGGCGGCCAGCTACAGCGGGTGGCCATCGCCGTTGCCCTTGCGCTGCGTGCCGAGGTGCTCCTCGCCGACGAGCCGACCAGCGCCCTGGACGTGACGGTGCAGGCCGAGATCCTCGGCCTGCTCGCCCGCCTCCGTGAGCGGGGCTTGGCCGTGCTGCTCATCACCCACGACCTGGCGGTGGTCGCCGAGGTCGCCGACCGGGTCGCCGTCATGCAAGCCGGGTCGTTCGTCGAGGTCGGCCAGACCACCGAGGTCCTCACCCACCCGGCGCACGAGTACACCCGGTCGCTCCTCGACGCCGTCCCGAAGCTCTCAGCCGTCCCATCGGCGGAGGACAGCGGTGCTCGAAGTCTCTGACCTGTCCGTGCGCTTCGGGAAGGTCACCGTCGTCGACGGCGTGAGCCTCCACGTGCCCGACGGGCCCTACGGTGTCGGCCTGGTTGGCGAGAGCGGCTCGGGGAAGACGACGATCGCCCGCGCCATTCTCCGACTGGTCCCCGCGTCCGGCGGCGCCGTGCACGTCGACGGGCTCGACGTGCTCCGCCTCCAGCGGGGAGCGCTGCGTGGCCTGCGGCGGCGCGTGCAGGTCGTGCTCCAGGACCCCGACGGCACCCTCGACCCCCGCCAGCGGGTGGGCTCGGCTATCGCCGAGGTCCTCAGCGCCCACCGGATGGTCCGTCGAGAGGCGGTTGACGGGCGCGTCCTCGAGCTACTTGGCGAAGTGGGGCTGGACCAGGACCACGTCGCTCGGCTACCGCATCAGCTGTCGGGCGGCCAACGCCAGCGGGTCGCCATCGCCCGGGCTTTGGCCGTCGAGCCCCGACTCCTGGTCCTCGACGAGCCGACCAGCGCCCTCGACGTGTCGATCCAGGCGAGGGTCCTCGACCTCATCGAGCGGCTGCGCGACGACCGGGGCCTGGCCTACCTGCTGATCTCGCACAACCTCGCGGTGGTGGAGCGGCTGTGCCAAGCCATCACCGTTCTCTACCTGGGGCGTGTCGCCGAGCAGGGTCCGACGGCGCAGGTGCTCGGCCGGCCGGCGCACCCCTACACGGCCGCCCTGCGAAGCGCGGTCCCCCGGTTGGACCGCCAAGTCGGTGACCGCGACCGCATCGTCCTCCCGGGCACGCCGGCGAACCCCGCCGAGCCCCCGAGCGGATGCGTCTTCCACCCCCGCTGTCCGGCGGCCGTCGACCGCTGCAGGACCGAGCGCCCTTCGCTGGCTCCCGTCGGGGCCGGCCGGCTGGCCGCCTGCCATCGCTCCGCCGAGATGCTCGCCGGCGCCATCGACCTGTACCGCCCCACGGTCGCCGACGAGATGGCCGCACCGGGGGCGGCGCGCTGATGGCCACCACGCCGGTCACCGCTCGGGTCGCCGTCGACATCGGCGGCACGTTCACCGACCTCGTCGCCGTCGACAGCGAAGGCCGGGTGCGTCGGGGCAAGGCCCACACCACCCCCGACGCCCTCGAACGTGCCGTCCTCGAGGTTCTCGCCCAGTCGGGCACGCCGGCCGAGAGCATCGCGACGTTCGTGCACGGCAGCACGGTGGTGATCAACGCCGTCACCGAGCGGCGGGGTGCCAGGGCAGCGCTCGTCACAACCCGGGGCTTCCGGGACGTCCTGGAGATCGGCCGGGCCAACCGCCCCGACCTGTACAACCTCCGCTACCGCAAGCCCTCGGCTTTCGTTCCGAGGCACCTGCGCCACGAGGTGACCGAGCGCGTCGACTACACCGGGACCGTCGTCGAGCCCCTGGCGGACGCGGAGCTCTTGGAGGTCGCCAGGCAGCTCGAGGAGCAGCAGGTCGAGGCGGTGGCGGTGGTGTTCCTGCACGCTTGGGTACGGCCGGACCACGAGGCGGCCGCCGCCCGCCTGCTGCGCCGGGCCCTTCCCGGCGTGACGGTGGTCGCCTCCCATGAGGTCAGCCAGCAGTGGCGGGAGTACGAGCGGACGAGCACCGCCGTGCTGTCGGCGTACGTCCAGCCGGTCGTCGCCGCCTACCTGGCGGCGCTGGCCAAGGGCCTGACCGACGCCGGCGTCGACGCTCGCTTGTACGCCATGCAGTCTGCCGGCGGGGTCTGCTCGTTCGACCGTGCCGTCCGGGCGCCGATCACCATGCTCGAGTCGGGCCCGGTCGCCGGTGTCACCGCCGCCGCCGCGCTCGGTCGCCGGCTCGGCACTGGTCAGGTCCTCGCCTTCGACGTCGGCGGCACGACGGCCAAGGTGTCGGCGGTCCTCGATGGCGTCCCACCCGTCCACACGCTCCACCACGTCGACCGCAGCCCGACGTCGGCCGGCTACCCGGTGCAGGTCCCGGTCGTCGACATCGTCGAGATCGGCACCGGCGGGGGATCGATCGCCTGGGTCGATGACGCCGCCGGGCTGCACGTCGGCCCCCGCAGCGCCGGTGCCGTCCCCGGCCCGGCCTGCTACGGCCAGGGCGGAAGCGAGGTGACGCTCACCGACGCCAACCTCCTGGCCGGTCGCCTCGACCCCGAGTTCTTCCTCGGCGGGCAGCTGGCGCTCGACACCGGCTCGGCGAGCGCCGCCCTGGGCCGGCTGGCGGCCCGCCTCGGTGTCGAGCCGGCGGAGGCCACCCGCGGGGTCCTGCGCCTGGCCGTCGCCCAGATGGCCAACGCCCTGCGGCTCGTCACCCTGCGCCGCGGCCTCGACCCGCGTGACTTCACCTTCGTCGCCTACGGCGGCAACGGGCCGCTGCACGCTGCGCTGCTCGCCCGCGAGCTCGGCATCCGCCGGGTGGTCGTCCCGCCCGGGCCGGGCCACTTCTCGGCGTTCGGCATGCTCACCGGGGGAGTTACCGCCCAGTCCGTCCAGACGTTCGTGGCGCCGCTCGACAACGCCGATCTCGCCGGCCTGCTCGATCGGGTCGGGTCGGCGGCCCGGGAGGAGCTCGGCGAGCCTGACGCCGCCGTGCGCCACTGGCTTGAGTTGCGCTACCGCGGTCAGGAGCACACCCTCGAGGTGCCGGTCCCGGCGCTGACCGCTGGCGACGACGACCTGCGCCGAGCGCTGGCCGATGACTTCGCTCGACGCTCGGAGCGGGAGTACGCCTTCCGCCTCGACGCCCCGCTGGAGATCGTCGCCGCCCGAGCCGAGGCCGTCGTCCCCCTCGACGACACGCCCTGGGGTATTGGTGACGACGACGACGTCCCGCTCCGCCCACCCAGATCCCGCCACGTCGACTTCGACCAGCACGGCGGCGTGATGTCGACGCCGGTCGTCGACCGACGCTCCCTCGCCGGCGAGACGCCGCTGCAGGGTCCGGCGGTCATCGAGGAGCAGGCGTCGACCACCCTCGTCCTGCCCGGCCAGGCGGCGTGCGTCGACGCCGACGGCAACCTCGTCTTGGAGGAGAGCGATGGACGCTGACCGCTTCACGCTCGACATCCTCCGGGAGGCGTTCCTCGCCGTAGCGGACGAGATGTTCGTGTCCCTGCAGCGCACGTCGCAGAGCCCCGTCGTCTACGAGGTCCTGGACTTCGCCGTCGGGCTGACCGACCCGTCCGGCGAGCTGGTGTCACAGGGCAACGGTGTCGCCGGATTCCTGGGCCCCCTCGGCGACGCCGTCACGGCGGTGCGCGAGACGCTCCCCCAACTGCAACCCGGCGACGTGGTGCTCACCAACGACCCGTACGCCGGGGGCGGAACTCACCTCTCCGACGTGGCGATGGTCCGCCCGATCTTCGTCGGTGACGAACTGGTCGCCTACGCGGCAGCGAAGGCGCACTGGACCGACATCGGCGGCAAGAACCCCGGTTCGTGGAGCTCCGACGCCACCGAGGTCCATCAGGAGGGCCTCGTCCTGCCGTTCATGCGGGGCTGGCGGGCCGGGCGCCTCGACCCCGACATCGTCCGGCTCGTCGCCGCCAACAGCCGGCTCCCGGACCAGGCGGTCGGCGACCTGCTCGCCCAGGGCGCATGCTTGGACGTCGCCGACCGCCGGGTGCGCGACCTGTGCAGCCGCTACGGCACGGTCACTGTCCGCTCAGCGATGCGCGAGGTCCTCGAGCGCAGCGAGCGCCTGGCACGCGCTGCACTCGCCGACCTCCCGCGCGGCGTCTTCGAGGCCGAGGACCTGGCCGACGGCGACGGGCTCGGAAACGGCCCCTTCCCGGTGCGGGTGCGGGTGGCAATCGACGCCAATGGTGTCCACTGCGACTTCACCGGCAGCCACCCGCAGGTGCCCGGACCGATCAACTGCACCTGGACGGGCCTCGTATCCGGGGTGCGGACAGTGTTCAAGGCGCTCACCGACCCCCGGGAGCCGGCAACGGACGGCTGGTTCCGCCCGCTGCGCATCACCTGCCCGCCGGGGACGCTTTTCACCGCCACCCGCCCGGCGCCCGTAGGGGCCTACTTCGAGTCGACGGAGATCGCCAGCGACCTGGTCTGGCGGGCGCTGGCCGAGGCGTGCCCGGAGCGCCTGCCCGCCGGCCACTTCCTCTCGGTGTGCTCGACTTCGCTCACCGCCCGCCACCCCGCCACCCGACAGCCCGCGCTGCTGGTCGAACCCCACGCCGGCGGCTGGGGCGGCGGCGAGGACACCGACGGTGAGAGCGGGCTGGTGTCGGTGGGCGACGGCGAAACCTACGTGATCCCCGTCGAGGTCGCCGAGCAACGCTACGGCCTCCGAGTCGAGCGGTTCGCCATCCACCAGCCCGACACGCCCGCCGGCGCCGGCCGCCACCGCGGCGGACGAGGCCTCGTGCGCGAGTACCGCATCCTCGGAGACGACGCGCTTCTCACCGTCGCGATGGGCCGTCACGACGCCGTCCCGTGGGGCAGGAGCGGCGGGCGGGACGGGTCCCCCAACTACGTCGAGGTCGTCTCCGCCGACGGCACCACCAGCGGACGCTTCGGCAAGGTCACCGCAAAGACGCTGCAGCCCGGTGACCTCGTGCGCATCGTGACAGGAACGGGCGGCGGGTGGGGCGCCCCGTCCGAGCGGCCCGACGACCTCCTGGCCGAGGACATCTGCGACGGGTATGTGACCGAAGCCGACATCGCCGCGTTCTACCGGTCCACGTGACCCGGGCCGCGCCCGCCCTGCTCCCTCAAGTTGAGCCGACACCCCACGAATCTCTCCCGGTCGAGACCCGACACGCATCGCGCGACGCCGGCCAACTTTCGAGCGCCAGCACGAAAGGGTGGCCTGCGACGCTCCCGGGCCGAGTTCGACCCGCGTCGAACTCACCCGGGCGACGTCATCACCGAGTGCTGGAACGACCGGGAGCGCCTGCTCAACAACCTACATTCCGCCTGCGTCACGAACGTGAACGTGAAGCCATCTCTGAGCCCTGATATTGCAGCCTGCTGCTGCCCGTGGATCGAGGTTGGTTGAGCGCGGAGGTACCGCCCTCGTTGATCGCGGGGGGTTCCGCTCTCGCCGGCGGCCGGCGGCCGGCGGGGGGCGGGGGGCGGAATGCCGCGAACGGGTTGGTTATTAGGAGCCGGTGCTCGGCGAAGCGGTATAGGGTCGCTGGGCGGCCCCCCGTCGGGGGCGGCGAGGTCCTTCGCTCGGTCGCCTCGATGACCCCCCGGCGGACCAGCGTGCGTTGCAGGTTGGTGGCCGACACCGCATGGCCGAGCGCTGCGGCGTACAGGTCCCGCAGCTCGGCCACCGTGAACGTCGGCGGGGCGAGCGCGAAGCCGAGGGTGGTGTAGGTCAGCTTCGCTCGGAGGCGCTCGCGTGCCGAGGCGACGATGGAGGCGTGGTCGAAGGCCGTCGGCGGCAGGCGGTCGACGGCGTGCCAGGCGGTGTCGGCCGGCACCTGCGCGTCGACACCGGCGGACACGAGTGCCAGGTAGGCGGTCGCCAGTTCCCGCCGGCGGGGGTCCCGGTCTGGATCGCTGCGGGTCTCGAGCTGTTCGAGGTGGGCGATCTGGGTGAGGTCGACCTTGGCGGCGAGGTGCCTCCCGAGCGACGTGCCGAGGCGCTCGTCCGCCCCGAGGGGGCCGCCCGGAAGGGCCCATGCCCCCTCGAAGGGGGGTCGGGCGCGCTGCCAGAGGAGCACCTTCAGCTCACCGAGGCGCACCTGGAACACCACGGCGAGGACTTCGTGGAAGAACCGGCCGCCACCGCTGCGCCGGCTTGCCGGTCGGAGCTCGCCCACGGGCCTTGAGCCTACGGGGGATCGCGGCCCGGAGCGTCGATCTCGCCCCGACCCGGCGTGGTGGTGGTACGGTTACAAAAGTTTTCGCTAGTAAGTCGAAAACCGGACGACCAGGAGGTGGGGCCGTGAACAGGATCCCCCGACGCACCTCAGGCCCTCCCGTGTGGGCCGACGCCCCAGACGGCTGGGCGTGCGAGGTGCGGCGGCTGGCCGCCGAGCGCGACGCGGTGATCCTCGCCCACAACTACGAGCTGCCTGCCATCCAGGACGCGGCCGACTTCGTGGGCGACTCCCTCGCCCTCGCCCGGCAGGCCGCCGCGACGGGCGCCTCCACGATCGTGTTCGCCGGCGTCTCGTTCATGGCGGAGACCGCCAAGATTCTCTGTCCTGACCGCACCGTGCTGATCCCCGACCCGCGCGCCGGCTGCTCTCTCGCCGACAGCATCAGCGTCGATCAGCTGCGGGCGTGGAAGGCGGAGCACCCCGGGGCGGTGGTGGTGGCCTACGTCAACACCAGCGCCGAGGTCAAGGCCGAGTCGGACGTGTGCTGCACCTCGGCCAACGCGGTGGAGGTCGTGGCGCGCATCCCCGACGACCGAGAGGTCCTGTTCCTCCCCGACCAGTTCCTCGGCGCCCACGTCCAGGGCGTCACCGGGCGCACCGGCATGCACGTCTGGATGGGCGAGTGCCACGTGCACGCCGGCATCAGCCCGGTCGCCCTCCGGGTCCAGGTCGAGGCCGACCCCGAGGCCGCGCTGTACATCCACCCGGAGTGCGGGTGCACCACCTCGGCGCTGTGGCTGGCAGGGACCGGGGACCTGCCCGCCGACCGGACCCGGGTTCTGTCCACCGGCGGGATGCTCGACGCCGCCCGCGCCGAGACCGCCCGCCGGGTGCTGGTGGCCACCGAGACAGGCATGCTCCATCAGCTGCGGAAGGCCAACCCGCTGGTGGCCTGGGACCCGGTCGACGCCCGAGCGGAGTGCCGGTACATGAAAATGACCACCCCGGAGGTCCTCTTGCGTAGCCTGCGGGACCGCACCACCGAGGTCCACGTCGAGCCCGCCGTCGCCGAGCGGGCACGGCGCGCCATCGAGGTCATGATCGCCATCGGCACGCCCGGGGGTGGGGAGTGAGCGCCCCCCGTCCCGCCATCCGGCGGCCGCCCGCAGCCCCTGTCCGCGGCGAGGACGCCGCCGGGGTCGTCGTGGTCGGCACCGGTGCCGCCGGGCTGAGCGCGGCGCTCGAAGCGGCCGCCGGTGGTGCCGATGTCCTGGTCGTCACCAAGACCGTGCTGGGCGGCGGGTCTACGCCGTGGGCCCAGGGGGGCCTGGCGGCTGCTATCGGGCCAGGCGACAGCGCAGCGCTGCACATCCATGACACTGTCGTCGCCGGCGCCGGCCTCTGCGACGAGGAGGCCGTCGAGGCGGTGATCGGCACCGCCCCGGAGGAGGTCGGGCGCCTGGCGGGGCTGGGCGCCCGGTGGGAGACCGGCCGCCTCGGGCTCGAGGGCGGCCACTCGGCCCGCCGGATCGTCCACGCCGGCGGTGACGCCTCGGGCGCCGAGGTCCACCGGGTGCTGGCCGCCGCTGCCGCCGCTGCCGCCGCCGAGGGTCGCCTGCGCCTGGCGGAGGCGACTGTGGCGCTCGACGTGGTCCTCGACCAGGCGGGCGCGGTGACCGGCGTGCTCATCGCCCGGGACCGCGGCGCGGGACGGCTGCTCGAGGCCGCGCTGGTCCACACCGGCGCTGTGGTCCTCGCCACCGGCGGGTTCGGCCACGCCTACGCCACCACCACCAACCCCGAGGGGCTCACCGGGGACGGGCTGGCCCTCGCCGCCCGGGCCGGCGCCGAGCTCGCCGACGTCGAGTTCGTGCAGTTCCACCCGACCGTGCTGTGGGAGCCGTCGAGCCGGGGACGGCGCCCGCTGGTCACCGAGGCCCTGCGAGGGGCCGGGGCGAGGCTGCTCGACGGCGAGGGCCGGCCCTTCACGGCCGGGGTCCACGGCTCGGGCGACCTGGCCCCCCGGGACGTGGTCGCGGCCGCCATGGCGGCGCGCATGGCCGCCTCCGGCGTCGACCATCTTTGGCTCGACGCCCGCCACCTCGGCGGGGAGCGCCTGGCGCGCGAGTTCCCCACGGTCACCGCCGCCTGCCGGGCCGCTGGCGTCGACCCGGCGGTCGACCCGATCCCGGTCGCTCCCGGCGCGCACTACGCCTGCGGCGGCGTGCGCGCCGACATGGACGGGGCGACCACCACCCCCGGCTTGTGGGCCGTCGGAGAGGTCGCCTCCACCGGAGTGCACGGCGCCAACCGCCTCGCCTCCAACTCCCTCACCGAGGCGCTCACCGCGGGGCGGCGGGTGGG
>JAJZJY010000075.1 GCA_021809885.1 Actinomycetes bacterium | reverse complement strand
GGTCTGGGGGCCGGCGACCTGAGCAGCGAGATGATCGAAGCGTTCTTCGCCACCGGCGGTGGTCGTGGCCGTCGACGCCGGTCGCCACGCTCACTGAGAGCGGTCATGGACCACCTGCGCTCACTGGGGATTCTGGCGCCCGAGATCGTCGTCCGGCCGGGCCGGGCAGAGGTGGAGGCCGAGCTTCTGGAGGCCTTCGGGACATGGTGTGTCGCCCAGCGGGGACTGACCCGGGAGACGACCGACCAGTACGTGCGACGCATGGGTGGCTTTCTCGCCATGTGGCGTCCCGATGGTCAGCTGGCCCTCCCCGAGCTGAACGGCGCCGGGGTGCTGGGGACGGTTCGAGCCGCCTCGCAGATGATGCCGACCCCATCGCTTCGTTGCATGGTCACCGCCCTGCGCTCGTTCTTGCGGTTCTTGTACGTCACCAGTCGGGTCTCGTCCTCGTTGGTGACAGCGGTCCCGGCGCTCAAGGGCTGGCCTAGCAGTGCGCTGCCGTCGGCAATACCTGCAGAACAGGTCAGAGCGCTCGTGGCCAGCTGTGACACGGCGACGGGTCGGGGGCGGCGGGACGCCGCTGTGCTGTTGGTGCTGGCCCGCCTCGGCCTGCGGGCCTCGGAGGTGGCTCGCCTGGAGCTGGAGGACGTCGCCTGGCGCCACGGTGAGGTCATGATCCAAGGCAAGGGCGGCCATGGCGACGTGATGCCCCTGCCCGTCGAGGTCGGCAAGGCGATCGCCGCATACCTCTGCGCAGGCCGGCCGTCTTGTTCCAGCCGGGCGCTGTTCCTGACGGCGGTGGCCCCAATCCGGCCCCTGTCTGGCGACGGGGTGGCCCTCTTGGTGCGCCGGGCCTGTACGCGCGCCGGCGTGGCCGCGATCGGCCCGCACCGGCTCCGCCACACACTCGCCACTGAGACCTTGCGCGCCGGTGCCCCGATGGCCGAGGTGGCACAGCTGCTCCGCCACGCCGACGAGGCCACCTCCTCGATCTACGCGGCAGCCGATGCTGCCGCAGTGGCCGCTCTGGCCCGTCCCTGGCCGGAGGTGGAGCGATGAGCGCCCCCGTCCTGCTGCCCGCCGTCCAGGAGTACCTGGGCCTGCGCCGGTCCTTTGGATACATCCTGGGAAGCCACGACCGCCCGCTGGCCGACTTCGCTCGCTATCTCGACCGCATCGGAGCCGACACCGTCACCGTGGAGGCGGCTCGAGCTTGGGCCGTGCAGCCGGGGATGACTCCGCTGCGCCACTACCAGCGTCTGGCCATCGTCCGGGGCTTTGCTAGCTACCTGCACGCCCTCGACCCCCGCAACGAGATCCCGCCCAAAGACCTCCTGTCCGAGGGACGTCGGCGGGTTCCGCCTCACATCTACAGCGACGAGGAAATCGCCGCCTTGATGAGGGCCAGCCGACTGCTACACCCCGCCTGCCGGGCCGCCACCATCGAGACGGCCATCGGGCTCCTGGCGGTGACCGGCATGCGCTCTGGGGAGCTGGTCCGACTCCAGCGCGCCGATGTCGACCTGCACGCCGGTCGGCTGAGGATCATCGCCACGAAGTTCAAAAAGTCCCGCGAGTTGGCTCTGCACCCGACGGCCGTGGAGGTCCTCGAGGCCTACGGCCACGAGCGCGACCGGATCTGGCGCCGGCCCGTCGGTCCCGCGTTCTTCCTCTCCAGCCGGGGAAGGCCGCTCTCCCAGGGCAGCCTTGAGCACAGCTTCGCTCAACTGGTCGATCAAGTCGGGTTGGCGCCACCTCCGGGATCAAGAGCACGCCGCCCGAGGTTGCATGACCTCCGCCACAGCCTGGCCGTCGCCACCCTCCTCGGCTGGCATCGCGCCGGCCTGGATGTTCAAGCCCTCCTGCCGGTCTTGTCGGCCCAGTTGGGGCATGCCGATCCGGCGTCCACGTACTGGTATTTGACTGGGACGCTTGAGCTGCTATCGGTGACCAGCGAGCGGGTCCGAGCCGCCCGAGAGGACCGGCCATGACCGTGGCTGCCCCGACCATCCAGGCGTTCTTCCTCACCCGTCTCGGTGCCGAGCGCGACGCCAGCCCTCACACCATCGACTCCTACCGCCACGCCTTTCGCCTGCTACTCGCCTACGCCAAGACCCGGACTGGCAAGGATCCTTCGGACCTGGACATGGCCGACCTCGACGCTGGGCTCATTAGCCTCGATACTCGGGAGGCCTGTAGGCGGACGGACGGACTGGTTTGTGCTTATGGGTCGGGCCGGAAACCCTTGAAGTAGTTGGGGTTTCTGGCGGCCGACGCTGTTTGGCCTAGGAGGATCTTCTTGAACTAGGGCAGCGCGGTCACGTTGGCGGATCGGCGCCTGAGGCTGTGGTGTCGTACCCTCGATGGCGAACATCCCCGTAGTTACAAGGCTGTAAGCCAGATGGTTGACGTAGGTCCACCACAGTGGCCGACTTCGACGCTACGATACATTCATAACGTTCAGAAAGATCAGCTGAGGTATGCGCGCCGGGGCGGAGTACTTCGTCGCACCGACAGAGCCGGCGCAGCGCCGCTATGAGGCGCTGCGGTCCTACTTCGTCGATGACGCCACCGCCGCAGAGGTCGGAGCTCGCTTCAATTACTCGCCGGCCACGGTGCACCAGCTCGCCGCCGAGCTGAGAGGCGGTCACACCGAGTTCTTCCGCTCCTCCAAGCCCGGCCCGCGCGGGCCGCGCAAGTCGGCGCGGATACGTGACCAGGTCCTGGCGCGACGCGCCGAGGACCGCTCGGTCACCGAGATCGCCAGGCTGGTCTCGATGGGCGGGACGCCGGTGTCCGCCCAGACGGTGTGGGCGATCCTGCACGCCGAGGGCATCGAACGCCTGGGGCGTCGACATGTCGGCCCGGCACCGCGCCTGGACCCGGTCAAGGCCAAGGCGATCGCCGAGTGGCCCACCGGCGCCCGCTACGAGTGCGACCACGCAGGGCTCTACGTGCTCCTGCCCGCCCTGGTCGAGCTCGGCATCGAGGAGCTGGTCTCTGAGGCGCACTACCCTGCCACCAAGGTCCTCTCCTCCTTCGCCTCGCTGGTCTCTTTGCTGCTGGTCAAGGCCAGCCGGGCGGGCCGGGCGGCCAATGCCTTCCCCCTCGGCGCCGATCCTGGTCTCGGTTTGGCAGTCGGCTTGGTGGCCATACCCAAGGCCACCCATCTCACCAGCTACTCATACCGGATCAAGCGATCCTCCAACGTGGCCCTGCTCGAAGGCCTGGCCCGACGCTGCCGCGAAGTCGGGCTCTACTCCGGCGAGGCGGGGTTCAACCTGGACTTCCACTCCATCCGTCACCACGGGGCCGAGGTCCCCCTCGAAGAGCACTACGTGGCGTCACGATCCCAGCGCACCCGCTCGGTGCTCACCTTCTTTGCCCAGGACCATTCCTCCACCGAGATGGTCTATGCCAACGCAGACCTGACCAAAGCTGACCAGGCCAGCGAGGTCATCGCCTTCGCCGACTACTGGCAACGCGTGGCGGGAAGCGAGCCGGGCCTGTTGGTCTTCGACTCCAAGGTCACCACCTACAAGATGCTCGACGAGCTCGCGGCACGGAACATCACCTTCCTCACGCTGCGCCAACGGGGCCGCAGCGTCCTCGACGCCCTGGCCGCCCTGCCCCCCTCGGCGTGGACGGCGTACAACCTGAAAAGAGCCGGGCGCTACCGCCATCCCCACATCCACGAGGAGGTCATCCGCCTCAAGGGCATCGGGGTGCCGCTCCGCCAGATCGCGGTTGCCAACATCGGCCACGAGCACCCCACCTTGTTGATCACCAACGATCTGTCCACGCTGGCCAAGGACCTCTTCGGTCGCTACGCCGAGCGGATGATCATCGAGAACGAGCTCGACGCCGACATCTCCGGGTTCCATCTCAACGCCCTGGCGTCGGGCCTGCCGCTCAACGTCGACCTCGACACCACCCTCACCGTGCTCGCCGGCAACGCCTACCGCCTCCTGGCGCGCAAGCTGCCCCGCTATGAACAAGCCACCCCCGACCGGCTCTGGCGTCACTTCCTCGACAACACCGGCAAGATCGCCGTCGCCGAGGACCACGTCCGCGTCGACCTCGCTGTGCGCACCTACACCCCGGTGCTCATCGACGCCGGCTACCCCGAGCTCGACCTGCCCGTGCCATGGTGGGGAGGACGGTCGCTCCGCTTCGGCTTCCCGCCTCGCTAAACCTCAACCCGACTATTGGAATAACCGATCCCGAGTATCGAGGTTAGCTCGGCTGGGACTTTCTGGCTGAACATCGGTGACTCGCTCACCAGTGGAGGACGCAGCTGGCGTGAGACCGACTCGAAGCCGCCCGCACGAGGCATGAGCTACCGCTCGCCCTCAAGGGCGGGCGATTCTGCGTCCGGATCTCGGACTTTGCAACGGCTGTCGGTCGTTCTTAGGTAGCACCAGGCGCACGCTTGTTCGACTCGGGTGGCCGGCCGGGACCTCTCCTGCAGGGCGATCGGCCAGCATCTCGATGAGCTCGCCGGAGGCTGCTATCGCGCCGAGGTCGACGGCCGCATCGACCGCGACGGGATAGGCGATTCGGATTGCACCGTGAGCGACTCCGAGGCGGCCACCTCTCGCTCCGTCAATCGCACGCCTGGCCGCCTCGAGAGCCTGGCGACTGTCCCCGGCTGGAATGGCTACGGTCGCCTCGCGTTGCGCTGACCGCGGGAACTGGCCCACCCACGATAATCCACACGGTCCGTTTCATCAGCACACGCTACCCTGAGATTTAGCCCACCTGTTCTTGCCGGTCAACCGAATCAACGCAAGTGTCGCTCCTCGATTAAACTCCGTCCAGCAGTGCCCGGGACGGGAGGACCACAGGCTGCGGCTGCCAGACATCCACCGAAGGCGTGGTACCTATTGTCAAACGTGAATGTCTTCGACCACCCCCAATTCATTCCGGCAAACTGACAGTTAGCGACACGGACATGGAGGATTCCAATGTGCCCAGGTACGGTGGCTGTCACACTCGTCCTTGTTTCGGCAATAACGGCACCGCTGAACTTCCAGCCATAGTGTCCCCAAGCATATTCTACGGTGCAGACACCCGACAGATGTGAACCGCCAAACCGAGTTAGATTTTCAATCTCGCAACAGTCAGTGATTGTAGCGTGATGAGCAGACCTTATATGTGGCAACGGGAATGTTGCAGCCGAGCTGCTGGATGCCAGACCAAGGGTGGAGGAAAGCGCAATGATGCAGGCAGACACGAGTTTCATAACAGTCTTCTCCTTTTGACCTCGTTGATGCGACACGCCCTGAATGAAGGCGAGCGGAGGTGGCGCCGCCCAAAGATCTTCATTTCGCCAGCCTCAGCCAAGGAGCTTCGCCTTCTGTGCGGCGAACTCGTCCGCCGACAGGACGCCCGAGTCCCTGAGTGAGGTCAGCTTGGTTAGCTCGTCGGCGATGCCGACCAGAGACTTTGGTCCAGACCTACCTGCGTTGGCGAGTTCGTACGGAGCAGGCGAACCTGTGCCGGGCTTCAACGCTGACAAGTTAGCCGTCTTACGAGACTTGGACTTGCGGTCGTGCCACCAGAGCGAAGCCATTAGGACGGAGAAGCCTCCTACGATGCACCCGAAGATCGGGTAAACGATGCATGCACCGATCACAATCAGCAGTGCAACAATTATGATCGTCACACCCATTGCGGCTGCATCAACTTCTCCACCGCCCCTGGCAGCCTTGTACATCTTCTTTTGGTACTTGGCTGTCTTCTCGCTGGCTTTGGCTGTTCGTGCCTTCTTGCTGTTCGACTTGATGGCTACCCGGGCTGTCCCAGCAGTGCCAATGATGACCGCTTTTCGTAGAACTCCCATTCAGTCGGTTTCCTTTCTGTCGGCACTGGCGGGCAGCTTCCCAAAGGCCACGGTCGACCGTCTGGCAGGTCCATCGGCGTCTCCGGGTGTCAACCAGCCAAAGGTCGTCATGCCCTCGCCTTGATCGACAGGTAGTTGGATTGGCCATGGCTGTCGTAGACCCAAATAGCCCGAGGAAGTATCCATGGCAAGTTGAACATAACCGCGGCGGCCGTCACCTTCATGTGCAACGGGTAATGGCGGTTAGGCGGATGGTTAACCGGGTTGGTCCATGGGTACTGATCGGCCTGGTGTCCTTTGTTGGTGAAGCAGTCAGATATCACTGTATACCCATCTGCCCAGGTCACACAATGGCCTGGGCAGTTTGACATCTGAAGTGCTACGCTGTTTAGGTTACGAAGAGTGACGCTGACTGTCCAGGCGTTCGCACAGACTTGGCGTAGCCAGCCGACATGTCCATCGAAACTGCCGTCAGATGCTCGGAGCGCTCCGGCCCGGGTTCTGAGAAGAAGGAGTCGAGAGTGGCGGTGTCGCGTCCTTCGGCGCCCCGGACGACCTTTCGGCTCCTGTGGTCCGAGACGAGGGTCAAGTACTTGAAGCCTTACGCCAGCCCACCTCGTCGACGCCGATCTCGAACAGGTTCTCGAGCCGGGTCGGATCGAGGCCTGTCTCCATCACGCGGGTGATCATTCGCCCGACGGTGTCCCAGTTGACCCGCGCGAGCCGGCAGATGGCGGTCTTGTCCATCTGGGTGGCGAGATACCCGACCAGATCCTCCAAGTCGGTGATGTGCCGCGAGCCCGCCCGGGCGAAGGGGACGCCTTCTGTCCTCACGCCGTGATCTGGGCAGTTGAGCCTTCGTAGCTGGGCGCGTACCTGAAGGCGCCAGACGCCGAGGTCGAGGTGGCACCATACCGATTCGACGGGCCGGCGGTCATAGCGGGCCCTCGTCGCGAAATCACACTTTGGGCAGTGGAGCTTGCGCCGTCGCAGCGCTGACCGCAACGTAATGATCACCTGTGACCAGGTACTGCGCGAGTGGAGTGACCGCGAAAAGTAACGCGGCGTTACTTCTTGGTCGCCACGAGTGACGATCAGCCGACCACCACCGCCGGCTCGGGTGGGACACCTGGCCAGCACGGTCTCCAGCCGGGACGCGCCTGCCGGACGGCAGCGCTTCCAGCGCCCGATCCCATGGCCCGCCAGAACCGATCGTCGCTCACATCACTGCGCCCTACCGCTACGAGCGGCAGGCCGCGCGGACTGGCCAAGGGCGACCAGGGGGTTCGCGTGGCCCGCACTGAGCAAAACGTCACGAAGCCTTCCGATCCGGGAGCTTGTTGCCCACCAGTGACAACTTGTGAGGCCACGACTCCTCCGAGATCAAGGAGGGTGCCGATCCAACTCGGTCGCGCCTCTCCCGCCTCCCGCCTCCTACGCCGAACTGGCCAGCACGACGTCAGGCTCTGCATCCACGGCACGAAAGGCGACGCCTACAGGCTCGCGGCCGGCGATCGGGTGGAGATGATCACGCCCGATCGGAGAAGGTTTTCCACCCAAGAGGTCAGGACCGAGCTCGAGGATGCCCGCGAGGCGCTCGGCATCCACAACGTCGCCGCCACGCTGGCCCGGGAGGTCTACATCGAAGTGTGTCTGCGCCGGGTGGGTAGATTCCACGCCAGGCGGCTCCCCGGATGCGAGTACATCTAATTGAAAGTACGGAGGTGTCGGCACTGCCCGCGTGAGACGGGAGCCGATACATGATCGCCGTTGACGGTGTGCGTGGGGCTGCTTTTGTCGCTGTTGCCAGTTGACGCTGCGTCAAGATTTGGGCCTTGACCTTTGGTATCCACGCTGGTAGATGGCCTAATTGAGATTAGAGACAGGCTTTGACTTCGCGGGCCACACGCTGGGCGTCCTCGGGGTGCGCGCCGATGGCTCCAGGATCTCCCTCGGGGTGATGGAAGGCTCGACCGAGAACGCCTTCCGGTAAGTTGATCCCCGGGGAAGGGAGGCTGAGTGGCAGGCAAGGGCAGGATCGACAGTGGGTTCAACCTTGGTGGCGAGCAAGCCGAGGCCGATCCGCTGCTTGAGGATGCCTTCTACGAGTCGGGCGCTTACAGTTCTATCGTCTCCAAGTCCAACCGGAGTTGCTTCCTCGTCGGTCGTACGGGGAGCGGAAAGTCGGCAATTCTCCAGCGTCTCGAAGAAACGGTTCCCGACCACGTGGTCAGAGTCAATCCGGAAGACTTGTCACTCCCATATGTCTTGGACCTCGGCGTCGTACAGCAACTCGACGCCCTTAACGTCCACCTCGACCCCCTCTTCATCGCGTTGTGGAAACACGTGCTGCTCGTTGAGCTGATCAAGCACCGATACCGGATCGACTCTCCGGAGACGAAGAGGACCAGGCTCTCAACACTCAGAGATCTCGTCCGTCGAGATACCAGCAAGAAGGCGGCGCTGGAGTATCTCGACGAATTCGGCGGAAGCTTCTGGTGTGAGACGGACGAGCGGGTCCGCGAGATCATCTCCAACTTCGAGCGAAAGATTGGCATCACCACGAGTGGCCAGGCGACGCTTCCGGGCCTCGGTGGGGCCAGCTTCGGCGGAGGAGTTGGGAATACGACCCGTTCGGAAGTCTGTACCGAGCAGGCCAACCGGTACCAGCGCATCGTCAACGAAACTCAACTGCCTCGGCTCAACAAGATGATCGCCGTGCTCGACGAGGACATCCTGGATTCGCCGCAGGTTTTCACCTACGTGATCATCGACGACCTCGACCGGGACTGGGTAAACGAGGACCTGGCGAACGACCTCATCCGTTGCCTGTTTAGGGCCACCTTGGATCTTCAACGTGTGCGCAACTTGAAGGTGGTCGTCGCGCTCAGGACAAACATTTTCGAGCACCTCAACTTCGGCTCCAGGACTGGCGGGCAGGAAGAGAAGTTTCGCTCCCTGTCGCACCAAGTTCGCTGGACTCGGGTTGAGCTGGAAGCACTCGCCGACGAGCGAGCCCGCATTGCTGCCAAACGGATCGGACTCACGAACGTCCAGTGCATCCGAGATCTCCTACCGATGCCGAGCCGCCAACGCCGTGACCCTTTCGACTTCCTCCTCGACCGCACGCTCATGCGGCCGAGAGACGTCATCGCATTCCTGAACGAATGCTTCAGTCACACAACCGGCAAGAGTCGACTCGCATGGGGCGACCTGCAGCGATCGGAACTGGAGTACTCGAAGAAACGGCTCCTGGCTCTGCGCGATGAGTGGAAGCCAACGTTCCCCGACATCGACAAGGTGTTCCAGTTGTTCCGCCGTTCTGTTCGCGAGCTGTCTCGTGATCAGCTGACCACGGTGCTCGATGAAGCAGCTTTGCTCACGACTCAGGACACGTTCGCCGGCGTTCGCTGGATGACAGACATGACGGAGGCCCTCTGGAGTGGCACAGGCAGCACGGACTGGGCGACGCAGTACCAGGAGCTTGTGAAGCTTCTGTACGATATCGGTTTCATAGGCATTCGCGAGTCTGGCCGCGACCTCCACTACTCGTATGTGGATATAGGCTTCGCGGATTCGCTGGTCAACCTCGGCCAGGCGTCTTCGTTCGTTGTGCACCCAGCCTTTCGGGCAGCACTCGACGTAGTAGAAGCGAGGGGTCGACCGGCCGGTGGCTGAAACTCCGTTGCCTTCGTCCCGTCAGCGGCCCGATGAGATCACAACTTCGAGGAGCTGGCGTATCGCTTCCAGTCCTATTTTCTGCCCGCATGAGGTCAGCCGTGGCCGCGGCTTCTCTCGACAAGAGGCGCCGCGTGCTCGTCCACTTGGCGACGGTGGCAGCAGAGATGCGGAGAACGAGGTGTTCCGTTACCTCTATGCTGTGCTCAACTCGACGACCCTTGGCGATCTGGTGCGCCCCTACCAGAGCGTCGGGGCGTTCGGGCCGCGTGACTTCGACAAGTACGTCAGGGTATCCGCCGACGTCACAGTTCGACGGCCAGAACGAGCGCCACCGCCACCTCGTAGACCTCGCGATCGAGGCTGAGCAAGTCGCCGTAGCGGTCGCACTCCCCGAAGGCGTCGGCTTCCAGCAGGCGCGAAAGATCATCCGTGCGGAGTTGGACCGCTCCGGGACGACCGAGGCGATCAATGTAGAGGTGGCGGGTTTGCTCGGTGAGAGAACTCGGTGACGACAAGGGGGACTTGTCTATGACAGACGGAAGGGTTTCGGAGCCACACGATCGGCCGGGAGCACCCGTCGAAGAACTCATCCGTCTTGCCGCGAGCGAACTTGAATTCGATGGGGACGTCGCCATCGGTGCGTTTCGCGACGCGGACGCGTCACTGCCTGAGCTTATTTACCTCAAAGAGGTCGAGTCCCAACTATGGAAGCACTTTTCTGCAGCTACACCGACACTGGGCGAGAGATTCCCTCACGCTCAACGTATCGCGTGGGCATGGGTGGCTGTGGCTCACCGACAAGCACACGCAGCGTTTCTCCTTTCCGACAAGGGCTTTCCTGATGCTACTTGTGCGAACGCTCGCGCCGCTGTTGAGCATGGCGTCTACCTGTCGTTACTGGCAGCGGTCGAATCTGTGGACAGCGTTCTTGATCCGCTTGAGGCCAAATACCTGCACAATGCCGAGAGGGTCTTGGCCGGGGTTGAGGAGGAGCTACCCGAGTTCCTCGCGCGCATGGTCGAAGACATTGCCGGGCCACTAGCGACCTCCCGTGACCGCAATATCGAGGTCTTTGAGCGCGTGTGCGACCGCCTCGAAACCGGCAACGAGGTGTACCGCCACTATCGCAAGTTGTCGAGCGATGTTCACGCGGGCTTCGGTAGCGCGGCTCCGTTCTTCTTAGCGGCGTTCGGCGACCGGGATCCGAGCAAGCCGATTCTCAGCAACGAGCCGGTAGCTGTCCACACTCAAGCGACTCTCTGGCTGGCTCTCGGCGGGTGCGCGTGGGCAGGCTGGTCGGCGGATCGACTGTTTGAAGCGGAGTACTTTGGACCGCTACTTGACTCGACGGTGCGGGACATGGACTTCCTGCCGCTCGTACTCAAGCCGG
>JAJZJY010000074.1 GCA_021809885.1 Actinomycetes bacterium | reverse complement strand
TCCACCTCGGTGCCCTACGGCAGCGGTTCGCCGTCGGCCGGTTCGCCGAGGGCCAGTGCGGCAGCGCCCGCGGTCATCGCCTCGTAGAAGGGGCGAAGTGCGTCGGTGATCCTCGTTCCGCCGCCGGCCAGCGCCTCCGCGTCGAGTTGTTGGAGCACCAGGTCGGGCGCGACAGCGAGCCGAGGCCGGATCTCGATGGCCCCCAGGTCGCCACGCTGCCCCCACAGCCACGCCGGGTCCGTTGGCTGGGTAGCAGCGCTGTCCTCGAAGTCTGTCATAGGCCATCCAAACCGTCCCGTCTCGGACATCCTGGTTGCCATGACTGGCTCGGAGCCACTGTCGCTGTCGGCCGCGTCCACGCCGTGCCGGCGTGCCCGCAGGCCGGCGAGCAATGCCACCTTGTCCCGACCGCGCCAGGCAAAGATGAGAAAAGGGTCGCGGTCGAAGGCCTCCGCCAAGAGGAAGTAGACCGCGGCGATGTGCTTGCACGGGTTCTCCCAGTCCGGGCACGAGCACGCCGAGTCGAACCCGTCCGCCGACGCGGGGAACAGCGAGGCCGATGAGTCGGCGAACACCTCTTCGATCTCCTCGGGCATGTCGCCGGCCAAGAGCTTGGCCAAAAAGACCGCGCTCGACGCCATGACCGCCTCGGCCGCGTCCCACTCGGCTGCGCTGAGCACGCGTGTCTCGATGAAGACCCGGTACGGTTTAGCCCGAGAACCCTGCACGGATGCCGTCACCTGGCCCGGGGCGATGTCCATGGTGAGCACCTGGCCGGTGCGGGCGTAGCGCTTGCCCCGCTGAAGGCGGCTGCCGATACCGAACGACTCGAGTACATCGATGAATCGTTGCGACCACCAGGTATCGCCGATGCGGCCGCGCTGGCTGTGTGCTTGGAGCCCTCCTTCCACGGCGATCGGGGTGGAAGGAGGCGGCCACCAACCATCGCTGCGCCGCCCGGACCGGCTGATTGGACGTCGGGGCGGCATCAGCCGTCTCCCACCGCGTCGGCCGACAAGGCGACGACCTCGCGGAGTTGCTCGGTGGACATCTCGGTGATCCAACCTTCACCGGAACCGACGATCCGCTCCGCAAGCGCGCGTTTTCTCTCTATCATGTCGTCGATGCGCTCTTCGAGGGTGCCACTGCAGACGAATGCTCGGACCTGCACGTTGCGGTGCTGGCCGATACGGAAGGCCCGGTCGGTCGCCTGGTTCTCCACCGCAGGGTTCCACCACCGGTCGAAGTGCATCACGTGGGTCGCGGCTGTCAGGTTCAGGCCGGTGCCACCAGCCTTCAGCGACAGCAGGAACACCGGCGGGGCGTCATCGCCCTGGAATCGCTCGACCATCGCATCGCGCGCCTTCTTCGACACCCCCCCGTGGAGCCACAGCACGTCGCAGCCGAGATGGCGGCGGAGATGTCGTTCGAGCATGTTCCCCATCTCGGTGAACTGGGTGAAGACGAGGGCTCGGTCGCCCTCCGATACTGCTTCTTCGAGCACCTCGACGAGGCGGGTCAGCTTACCCGACCGTCCAGGAAGCGACGAGCCATCGGCCAGGAAGTGCGCCGGATGGTTGCACACCTGCTTGAGCTTCATTATGGTGGCAAGCACCAGGCCGCGACGTTGCATCCCGTCGGAGTCGTCGATCCTGGCCAGCATGTCATCGACGACTGCCTGGTAGAGGCTGGCCTGCTCCCGGGTCAAGGTGCAGAACTCTTTCATCTCGAGCTTGTCGGGCAGATCGGCGATGATCGAGCGGTCCGTCTTCAGCCGGCGGAGCACGAACGGCCCTGTGATGCGACGGAGGCGGGCTGCGGCCTCGTCGTCGCCATCGCGCTCGATCGGATTGGCGAACCGCTCGCGGAAGTCCTTCTCCGAGCCGAGCAAGCCCGGGTTGAGGAACTGCATGATCGACCACAGCTCGATCAGGCGGTTCTCCACCGGGGTTCCGGTCATCGCGATCCGCCGCTCGGCCGGGATCGCACGGACGCCCTGGGTGACGCGGGCCCTGCTGTTCTTTATCTGCTGCGCCTCGTCGAGGACCAGACGCCGCCACGGCACGGTCGCAAAAAGCTGCTGATCGCGCGCGGCGAGGCCGTAGGTCGACAGCACGAGATCCACCTTGCCTGCGTAGCGGGTGAAGGCCTTGGCATCGAGCCGATCGGGCCCGTGATGGACGTAGACGGACAGCTCGGGGGCGAAACGTGCCGCCTCGCGCTGCCAGTTGCCGACGAGCGACATCGGACAGAGGACGAGCGTCGGGCCTAGTGTCGCCGGCGCGGCGGCTGATCGCGCGCGTTCGTCGACCAGCAGGGCGAGGAACTGGGCCGTCTTCCCGAGGCCCATGTCGTCGGCGAGGCAGGCCCCGAGGCCGAGGTCGCCGAGGAACGCGAGCCATCCGAGACCGCGCTCTTGATACGGGCGCAGTTGGCCGACGAAGCCGTCAGGTGTCGGAAGGGCCGTCAGACGACGATCCTCCGCTCCGGCAAGAAGGTCCCCGAGCCACCCGTCTGCCTCCACCACGGTAACGGGCAGGTTGCCGGAGACCGGCTCGATCCCGAGAGCGGTCCGTAGCACCTCTCCGGCCGACATGCGGTTGGCGTCTACTCCCTTCTTGCCCACCGCGGCGATCGCGGCGGCAATGTCCTCTTCTTGCAACTCCACCCACTGGCCGCGGACCCGTACGAGAGGCTGCTTCAGGCGCGCCAGCTCGCGCAGCTCGCCGATCCCGAGCTTGTCGTCACCGAGCGCTGCCTCCCAGCGGATATCGCACAGGCCGTCGAGCCCGATAGCGGTGGTCGACGACCCGCTCTTCGAGCTGGTCCGGGCCCGCAGCCGGAGGCTCAGGCGCGCCCTCGACGAGCGCCACCAGGGCGGCGCGAGCACCCCGAAGCCGGCCTGCTCCAAGATCGGCGCGCCGTCACGAAGGAAGGCAAGGACGCCGGAGGAGTCGGTCACCTGTGCGCAGGGAGCTGGCGAGTTCAGCGCGGAGCCGAGCGAAGGGACGAGCCGGGCCGCGCGGCCCAGCCCGCGAAGGAGATGCTCGTCTGGGTGTGTCGCGTGCCGCTCCAAGGCAGTGAGCTCGGGTCCGTCGACCCACACCGCCTCCGCAGAGACGAGCAGGCTCGGGTCATCGACTGCCTGAAGCGCGAACTCGATCCGCCAGTCGCCGTCGGGCTGAGGCCGTGTGGCCGGGTCGCGTTGGCCCGACGATCCGGGAACGTCATCTGCGTCGACGCTACGATCTTTCGAGTCGTCGGGCGGAGGGACGATCCGGAAACACGTGCGCACGGCTTCGGCCTCCGTGTTCGCGGTCGCGTGCCAAGCGTGGAGCTCTCCCGAGAGCGAGTCCAGTTCAGCCTCTGTCGCGTTGACGATGCCGTCGGGTGTAACGAGACCGTCCAGCCACGCATCGACGGCGTTCGGCTTCGTCTGCCGGCGTCGTCGGGAGGAAGGGAGCGCCAGGGGGCGATCGGCCACGAACCGTCGGACCAGAGCGTCGGCGATAGCCCACATGTAGGAACGTAGAACCTCGTCAGGCGTCTCCGTGCTCGTCTCGATGCCAGCCTTGTCCTGGCCCACAGCAGCGGTGTCGACAGCCATGAACGATGGTGGAAGGGACCACAAAAGCGCCTCGATCCGGCCGCGATCGCGGCCGTCGATGAGTGGGCACCAGTAGGCCCGCCAGCCGTCGGCAGTGTGCTCGAGGGAAGGGAGCATGCGTCCGCGGGTGATCAGCTCCAGGATCATCTCCGCGGAGCGTGCAGCGAATCGGAGGTCGGACGCGAGGACAATGCCCGACAGGTCGCTGGCGATGCCCGGCGGGTCGCCGGACCCGAGCGCCAGCGCAAGGTGTGCCGCGTCGGACGGCTCGAGGGCGATACCCGAGGCCGTCCATGAGGGGGGCGAAGGTGAGAGCGCGGAGTCGGACAGCGGGTCAGCGGCGAGGGGCGCATCCTCCAGCCAGGGGGAGCGGATCGGTCCACCGCCAACGTCGGGTAGCCGGAGGACGAGCTCCATCTCATGCGCCTTGATGACAAGGTCTCTCGCCGCGGTGCCCCCGAGGTCGGCGACAGCGAGGCGGATGCTGTCGGCGTCGGAGGCAAACGGGTGGGGTCTCGGGCGCTGTTGGCGAGGCGGACGGCCTCGGCGGGGTGGACCTGTCCGAGGTCGATCCCCATCTTCGGCCCACAAAGCGAGGCGACCGGCGCAGGTGAGCCACGCGGCGTGGAGAACGATCACCTTGGAATGATGCCTCATTCGGGGCCTCCTTCACGGAGATGGCTCAGGGCCAGGTATCCGCCGGGGGGCGGTGAGCATCCGGCCGGCCTGGAGGACAATCGGGTCCGTCGGCTCTGGAGGGTCGCGTATGCCTCGTTGGGTGCCTGGGTGCGCGAGTGGGAGAAGGACGCTCACCCGGCCGAGCTGGTTTGGCGGATCTGGCAGACGGCCGCCATGTGGATGGCCTGGTTCAGCTGGAGGTTGCCACGCTGGGAGAGGCGGTGGACCACCTTTCCCCCCGAGGACAGCTCGATCGGGGCGGTGTCGTTGTAGGCGGCGAACTGGTCCCGGTTGGCGAACAGGCGAACCTGTTCGCCGGTCGGACCGCGCACAGTGGCGCCGACTGCAGGGCGGCGATCGCCACCGAGCGGGCGTCGTTCGGGCCGTTGTTGTTCGAGCGCCCCGACGCGAGCGCCCGGATCCGCGAGGCCAGCGTCGCCGGCACATCGAGCACTCGGAGGGATTCGAATCCCCAACCTTCTGATCCGTAGTCCGGTCTGGCTCGTCTGACAGCGTCGGTGATCATCTATTGCAGCAGGTCAGATGGGATGTCCTGTCCGTGCCCGTCCACCGCCATCTACCGAAAGCTGCCCGCCTGGGGGTCAACTTGGGGGTCAAGATCTGGCGGCCTTCAGAGCATCCGATTCCCGGTCAGATACTCTCGATCCGGAGCCTTCCACCGGCGGCTTCGACCACCCTGGCGATGTGGCGCCTGTTCGAGGTTACGACGACTTCGTCACCCCTGCGGACAGCACCTTCTCCAACGGTCACGTCGACGACATCGTCGTGTCCGGACCGGCCGGCCAGCTCGCCCACCAGGCGCGCCTGGTCGGGACTCATCGGCTCTATCTCGCAGCCGGCGAGCATCCGCGCCAGGCTGGCCTGGCGAGAGCCACCGCGCCAGGCTTCGGCGACGACGGGGCCGGGCACGGTGGGAAGGACCTCTTCGGCCAGGAACCCGACATGCAGCGCCCACATGCGCCGGTCGTTTCGCTCTCCTGCGATGAGCGCACCCGTGTCATAAGTCACCCCAGCCATCACGCCGACCGCTTCGCCGACGCAGGACTGCCCGACGAGGCCCTGCCGAGCAGCTCGCGCGCCCGGTGCAAGCCTTCAGCCAACTCCTGCTCGGTGAGCGGTCCGTGCTCGAGCTCCCACTCCGCGACACCCCGACGCCCTGCTTCCAGCTTGAGACGACGTGATGCCGTCTCGGCTATCCAGGCGCTGAATGACGACCCGGCGGCCTTCGCCGCCTGGTCGATGTCCTTCGCAAGCTCCGGTGGGAAGGAAACCGATCGCTTTTCCCGTTGTGCCACATTTCAACGGTAGCACAGTTAGTAGGACAGACGTGCAGTTTATCCTCCGAAACTCTCCCGTTGTGCCGACCACAGTCGCCGGTCTGAGCACAGGCTAGGCGAGTCGGTCGCTGGTACCGTCGGGGGGTGCCGGGTGTACCAGCGTTCCGGGTCCGGATGATGGCCGCGACGGCTCGTGTCGGTACTCGGACGGTCATGACGAGCGCACAGGCGTCGATCCTCATCGTGTCTGGAAGGGTGGACGTATCCACGCTCCCGTCTCCAGGCGAGAGTGCCCCATCCGTAAGGGCGGGGATGAATCGCTCGCCGTTATGAGCCAGGGTCCCACGCTATACGAACACACGTTTGGTGCACTGGTCGGGTGAGCGGTCAGCGGAGGCGGTGGGTCAAGAAGGACCCGAACAACCAACGAGGTCGTATCGCCATCCGCTACCGGGCCTATCCGAGCGAGGAGCAGGTGGCAAAGGGGAGGCGGATCGGCGGAAGCTGCCGGCAGGTGAAGAACCTCGCCAAGGAGCAACGCGACCTGACCTACCGTTACAGCGGCAAGTCGCCAACGTACACGTTGCAAACCAAGAGCCTAAAGGAGTTGCGGGACGATCCTGTGCTGGCCCCTTGGTCGGCCGAGGTACCCGCGCAGGTCCTCCAGCAGGCATTGCGTGACACTGACAATGGGTACCAGCGGTTCTTCGCGGGTGAGACCGGGTACCCGAGATGGGCGAAGCGCTCCGGGTGGGTGTCTTTCCGTGACCCCCAAGGCGTTGAGGTCCGGAGGCTTTCTCGCCGGTGGGGAGAGGTGAAGATCCAGGGCCTCGGCTGGGTCAAGGTACGGATGCACCGACTTTTGGTCGGGAAGCGGATCTGCTCTGCAGCCTACACTGAAGAGCCGGACGGCAAGGTGTTCGTCTCGGTGCTCATGGAGCGTCGCCGACGAGGACCAACCAAGGCGAGGATCGAGACCCGGGCTTCTTGACGACGGTGGGAGTGGACCGGGGGGCGGCGGTGGCTGCTGCCACCTACGACGGTCAGGAGTCCGACCTGAGGGACTTCACGCCATTTTCCCCAGGCGAGCGGGAGCGCCTGACCCGGCTCGACAAAGAGCGGGAGCGAAAGAAGATCGCGAGGAAGGCCGAGAACGCTCGCCGTAGGAGCGAGGGGAAGGAGCCGTACCGGCACAAGTCGAAGAACCAGGAGAAGGTAGAGCACAAGATCGCTGCGTTGCATGCACGAAAGCGCAGGCGGGCTCAGGACTTCGACGAACAGACGTCGAACGACCTGGCCAAGAGCCACAGCCTCACGGTCTTCGAGAAGCTTTCGTTGGAGAAGATGACCCACTCGGCCAGGGGTACCGTTGAGGTCCCCGGATCACACGTGGCGCAGAAAGCCGGGATGAACCGTGGGATGCGAGAGAAGACCGGTGGTCGTCTCGAGTGACGAAGCGCGCAGAAGTCAGTCAGGCATGGGCACCTGGAGATCTGTGTCCCAGCAAGTGGCACTTCGATCACCTGTCCTGTGCCCACCTGCGGGCATGTGGACCCGGCCAACCGTGCGAGCAGGTGCGCGTTCCGGCCAAAACCAGCCACCCAATCCGGAGGAATCCAGCCACCCAATCCGGAGGAAAGCGGCCACCCAATCCGGAGGAAAGCGGCCACCTGTTCCGGTTGATTCCGGCCATCCGGTCCGTCGAAGCAGCGACTATCCTTAGACTGATGGTGCGAGCAGTTCATGTCCCCTATGTCATAGAACAAGACGAGGACGGCGTGTGGTGCGCCCACGCCCAGCTACGCCCTGGTGTCGGAGCACACGGCGAGGGTGAAACACCCGAAGCAGCAGTAGCCGACCTTCGGGAAGGCCTGATCGGGCTCGTGGCCGAGTTCGGCGCCCCTGCAGAGCTGACGCTCACCATCGACGTCGCCTGATGCCGCCGGTGCCGTCGCTGCCCGGTGAGCGGGTGGTCCGGGCGCTCGAACGCGCCGGCTTCACGCTCGCCCGAGTACACGGTGGTCACCACATCATGCGCCATCCTGACGGTCGAGGCACCACGGTCCCAGTCCATGCCGGTCGAGATCTGGCCAAGGGCACCCTGCGTGGCATCCTCGCCGACACTGGGCTCAGCATCGAGGAACTGCGCAAGCTCTTGTGACGTCCTGCTCAGCAGCCAGCAGCAACAAACCGTAGCAGCGACGGTCTTCATGGCTAGTCCTTCAACTGACCTGTTCAGCGCGCTCGGAGGGACTCGAACCCCCAACCTTCTGATCCGTAGTCGGATCAGGCCCGTCCTGCCCGTCCTTCTGCGTCCATATGGGCAGCTCAGGTGGGGTCTGCAGTCTGGCCCGTCCGCCAGAGTTTGCTACTGTCCACCCCGTTCAGTAGCAAACCAGTAGCAGGATATCCGACGGTTTGGCGACGACAGACGGTCGCTCTTCGGGCCGTCTGACCGACGCTCAGGAGGCTACTGCTGGCGGCACACGACCCGCCCAGTAGCAGCTGCGAGCCACGCCGCCCTGAGCCGGCCAGCAGTTGGTCATCCGCCCGTGACACCATGGAGGAGATGACGAAGGTACCGAGGGTCGAGAACGTCCTCACGCCACTTCTGAATCGCGCCGCTGACCTCAGCGACGCCGCCCTGGCGCTCGTCGACAGCCACCTCCCTGACGGGATGACCTTCGCAACGATGCCGCAGGGAACGATCTTCAGACTCCATGTCGCCGGCACGGCGACCTACCGATCCGGCCTCGTCTGCCTTCGCTCTCCAGAGACGTCCGTCGGTGCCTTCTCCCTGCTTCGCGGTCTGCTCGAAGCGTGGTCGCACGTCGCCTTCATCTTCGACCCTCGCGAGGGGGGCGATCCTGGCTGTAGAGCACTTCGCTTCGAGCGTGGCTCGATGAACGAGTGGTCCAATAGCGTTCGCGTAGCCCCGCCGGGCTTTGACCATGCCACGTGGCAGCGCAGCCACGAGGAGAAGGAGCAGGAGATCGAACGGATGTGGCAGTCCTTCGGTTGCGGCACAGCACATCCCCGAACCCGAAAGCACGTTGACCAGACACTCAAGGCTCTGGCCAAGGAACCGACTATGGACTGGATCACCGGCGTATGGCGCTCAACGTCGGCGACGGTCCACATGTATGGCGCCGACTTCGCCTTCGACAGCCAAGGTCACGGCCACTCGGAGCTTGTCTGGGCGCTCCCGCGATTCCGGGCCACCTGGCTGGCATTCCTCGTTGCGGCGTACAGCTACCTCACAACGACGAGCGTTGCCGTCCTCGTTTCGGGCCAGATTCCAGATGAGGCGCACCGGTTTCATGAGGAGATGCGCGCCATCATCGAGGACGAGGCGATCAAGCGACTGCTCAGCGGCTACTACGACAAGGACGGGTGAACGTGCCACAGGACCCGGTCGAAGTGACGATCACCGACCCTGCCTACTGGACGACCCACGTCGATCAGCTCCTGGACGCTCTCACGATGGCGACACGCTTTCAGGCGCCGAGCAGTGGGCCGGCGGAGGTTGGTCAAACCGAGCCGGAGCCGCTCGTCGTGGAGTCACCGCCCACGGCTTCCCACCCCGACGACCCGATCGAGATATCGCCCGTCATTGATGAAAGCGGGAGCGACTGCCTACCGGCCGATGCGCCAGCGGACCTGCCCGCCCGTCTGACCCTGACCGTGGAGGAGGCGGCGGCAACCCTGGGCATCAGCCGGGCCTTTGCCTACGAAGCAGTGCGGCGCGGCGAGATCCCCTCGATACGGATCGGCCGACGCATCCTCGTCCCGTACGCTGCGCTGGACAGGCTCCTCTCTGCGATCGGCCCGGAGCCGACCGCGGAGTGATAGCGCGAGCGCTCTGTGCTCTCGGGCCGCCCGCCTGGAGTACCGGTATGCAGGGACCATCAGGGGACCGTGGCTCCTTTGATGCGTTCGCGCCGTTCAGCTCCTGGTGGTCGGTACGAATGCGTAGGTCGAGAAGGACTCTCTGCATGCGGAGAGTTACGGCGGTTACGGGTAGGAGACGCCCTGGTTTAATCCAGGGAGACTCGCCTTAGCGAGAGTCTCGACGGTTAATACGACGGTTAATACGACGGTAGCGTTTTTCGCCGCTGCAAAACCGGTCGGAGAAAGACCATATGGTTGTTAGGTTTTCAGCCGTTGCGGGTGCGGAGGGTACCTATGCGCGAGGTGCGGAGGGTACCTATCTCGGGTGCGGAAGGTACCTATCTCGGGGTACCGAAGGTACCTATTCCCGTGAGGTCGAGTTACGACGATGCGGCGGGTTGGGCGTACGCCCGGACACGGCCAATCAGCTCGGCGAGCGATTGCTCGGCAGTGCTTGACTCGTGCTCCTTCTCCTCCGCCCAGTGCTCCTCGGCTCGACGGGCAGAAGTGATCGCGTGGGCGGAAAGAGCGCTGTCGGCGTCGAGCACATGGCGAAACCCATCGGGCAAGTCGGACGCCTCGCCTAGACGCTCGACGATCCACTCCGGTGACCGACGGGTGAGCACATCGACGATCACGGCACGCTGGCGAGCGCTCGGCAGGTGGCTTCGGTAAGCCTGACGCCAGGCCCGGAGCACAACGCCGGGAACCTCAGATGCGCTCGCACGCGATGATCGCCGGTCGGCGACGCGAGAACATGTCAGGATCCACGACCCCGGTCTCGCTCCAGTAGCGAGGTGGAGACGGTAGCGGGGGTCACGCTTCTCGACCACGACACAAGCGCGGCGAACTCGCTTCGCCACTTCCTTCCGCGAGGCCCAGTGCAGAAGGAGCAGATCGGCAATCGAGGGCAAGTACCCCCGGCCAGACGTCTCCGATGAGAAGAGAGGGTACCGCCAGCCACCGCCGACGTTCTCGGATTCCAAGAAGCTCCACAGCCGTCCCGCGATCTCGTCCTCCTCGCAGATCGCATGCCAGGTCGGAGCGTGCAGGAAGGTCACGCTCCCATCCCGGAGCAGAAGTGCCACAGCCTCGTTGAGTGTGATCCATCCCTTTCCTCCGCCACGAGTCGTGACGAGGAAGTTGTCGATGAGACGCCAACCAAGCACCGTTTCATGGCCGTCGGGGTGGCGCAGGGCAGACATGATGGTGATGCTTTGGAGACGAGCAAGGGAGGCACGGATGAGCGAACGTTGCTTGCCTCCCAGGTCGCCATGTCCAAGAGATAGGGCGGCCTCTCCGAGACTGAATGGCACGTGACGATCGGCTGGGCAGCCGTCACGGAGGTACTTGGTGGTGAAGTGGGCAAACAGACGCTGGTCGTGCGTCGTGAGCGCCTGTCCTTCGACCTTCTGGAAGGGGTGACCGTACAGGAGGGGAGAGACGACGGTGTCACC
>JAJZJY010000073.1 GCA_021809885.1 Actinomycetes bacterium | reverse complement strand
TGGCCGTCCCTGGGGCGACCCGGTGTCCGTCCGCGGGGACTTTCCGTGGCCGTCCGCGGGGAATTCTCATGGCCGCCTGTGGGGAGATCGCCATGACCGTTGACACGGGGACGTAACGACGCGGGTAGTGTCCGCAATACTCATGAGGGGTCCTTCCTCGTGGGTCACGCCCCCGGGCCGCGTCAACGGCGCCGGGGGCACTCTTATGTGTACCCCCAGCATACGATGGGTGGCCCGGAATAGCCAGCACAGCACCCCTGGTCACGGCGAAGTTACGGCCTGCTGGTCGTCGTCGTCCTCGTCCTCGTCCTCGTCCTCCTCGTCCTCCTCGTCCTCGTCTCCGAGCTGGTCCCACGCCCGCTCGTAGGTGGCCTCGTCGACACCAAACAGGCCGGCTAGCAGCTCCTCCCAGCAGAGAGTGTTGGCTTCGTCCGCTGGCATATAGCCGATCACGGCGGCGACCTGCTCGAATGTGTCGCACTCGTCGCAGCGCCACAGCAGCTCGTCGGCGTCGTCAGGCGCCGTGTCGTCATTGCGTGACATGACCAGGTGCCCACAGAGCAGGTCGAGCCCATAGGCCCAGCGCTCGGTGGCCTCACGTCGTGGCGCAGCACGTCGCCGTGCTGCTGGCCGGGCGCTGGTGGTGGTGACACTACGTGGAACAGTGCAGACATGCCGACACTGTCGACACCGTGTGTTCGTCGTGGCTGCTGTCTCGAATCGGTAGTCACACTTCGGGCATGTGATGGTGGTCATGGTGTCTCTCTCTTTCTGGCCCGTAGGCCACGGGCTATGTCATGTCGGGCACTACGTAACGCGGTGCGGCTCGGCGACAGGTGCACAGAAGCGACCTGGTGACCGTTGACGGCGATCACCCAGCCTCGGCGGCTACGGCGCACGGTGGCGCCCTGACGTTGTGCCCACGTCACCAGCGCTGTGGCATCCGCCATGCGACTACCCACGACCGCCGCCGGGGAACGCCTTGGCCGGGATCGGCGCCCCGTAGTCGAGGAACGCTGCACGTCTCGGCGACCTGGCGTCGGGCTCGACCAGCTCGAACCCGACCAGCTCCACCAGCCCGGCCGGAGGCTCCCATGCCGCGAGTGGCACGCCGACCATGACCGCGTCGACCAGCTCCCGTAGGCAGCCGGTGCCGACGGTGCCGCCCGGATCGGCGAACACCACCAGCCCCGCCAGTGAGCCGAGGATCACCGGCCACTCTCGGAGCCAGTCGGCATTGGTCTGCCACTGTGCAGCCTCGGGGTCCACCAGCTCGGCGTGAGGTAGCGCCTTGGCGATACCGGCGAGCGCACGACGGGCATGGTCGGTGCCGTACGCGGCCATGCTGTGAGCGGTATAGATCCGGGGTCGTGCGCTTCTCACGCCGGGTCGACCTCCGCTGTGTGCTCCCCGTGCTCGGCGATCGCCCACGTTGTGACTCGCTCGGCGGCGAAGGCGAACCCGAGGGCCAGGTCCGCGAGCACGGTAGGGCAGCGGTCCACGGCAGGGGCGATGGGCCGGACCCCGCCGTAATCCCAGCCGTGCGTGTGCCAGTCCACACTGAGCGCCCAGCACCATCCGAGGCGAGTGCCCATGTCGGCTCGCAGCAGGTGTGCCGTGCCCGCGCTCACGACGCTGCCCCGTTCTCGGTGCCGGCTGCGACCTCACGCAACCGGTCGGCGGCCACCCCGACGGTCACCGGGTCCACGTCGACCCCGATGAACCGGCGCCCGGCGTCGATAGCGGCGACTCCGAACGTGGCCGATCCGCAGCACGGGTCGAGCACGATGCCGCCAGGGTCGCTCAGCATGTCGACCAGGTAAGCCGGCGTCTGGAGGCCCTGCTGCCAGGGGTGGAGGCTCTTGTCGGCCGCGGTGGTGACGGTGATGGTGTCCCTCAGCCACCGTCTCGGCTGGTAGGTGCCGGCGCAGTAGGCGAGCAGGTCCCGGTGCCCGTTGTGCACGTGCGTCGCCATGAACCTCGACTCCTGGCCCGGCTGCACGACCACGATGTGCCAGAGCCACGCCAGGTGCTCCCCGAGCTGGAATATGACCTCGGGCAGGTTGTGGTGCCCGGCGTAGAACACCGCCACGCCACCGGGCTTCAGCACCCGCGCGCACAGCTCGGATAGCTCGACCCACCGGGCGCCGAACTCGTCGGTGTAGGGCGGGTCCGTGAGCACGAGGTCAACCGAGCCGGGATCGAGGTCGTCGAGCACCGTGGCGAAGTCGCCGGCCCGCAGCTCCCAGCGCTCCCCGCCGGCACTGTCGGCGGGCTCGGTGGCGCTACGCATCCGCTGGTAGTCCGCGAACCGTGCCCGGCGCTCGGCGTCTCGGAGGTTGAGCGTACGGGCCGGCGCCTCGTCTCCCAACGTGGCGAGCGCCTGGCGGGCTCGGCGCTCGTCTTGTGCCCTACCGACCACGACCCCCGGAGCAACCGTCGGCCGGCGAGCCGGATAGCTGCCACCACCGCGGCGCTCGACCCGCTCGGGTACCTCGATTGGGGAATTCTCCCCAATCTCCGATAGGTCGGCCGCTACGGTCTTATGGTCGACACCGACCACCCCGGCGATCCGCCGCAGGCTCCAGCCTTCTGCTCGCAGCCTGGCAACCAGCTCCGAGCGCTGGCCACGTGACAGGTGCCGGCGAAAGAGGTTCGCACCGACCGCGAACGCCAGCCGCTCGTCGTCGTCTGCGAACAGCCGGACATCGCGGTACTCCGGTACCTTCACCCCTTCGCGCTCCAGCTCCTCGACCGCCCGCTGGCGGTGGTGCCCGTCGACGATGGCCCCGCTCTCGGCGTCGATCACCACCGGCACCCGCAGGCCGTTGGCCGCGATGTCGGCCTTCAACGCCTCGTATTCCTCGGGGTCGAGGTCGGGGAGCAGCTGCCAGCGCTCGCCGGTCATGCCGCGCCCCTTCCCGCCTGCCAGTAGGCCGGCCGTTCACCGGCCGTAGCCCACGTCGGCCCCGACGACCGCTCGACCTGCACCAGCTTGGCCCGACCGTCTCGGGTGGTGACCGTGGCCGGGTCCCGGTGCTCGACAGTCTCGCCATCGTCACGGTGCCGTAGGTGCAGATCGAACGGCGCATAGGACGTGAAATGCCGGTGACACACCGCGCAGTGCGCCTCGCGAGGTGAGGTCCAGCGCCGGCCACACGTCGTGCAGCAGGTGCCCTCAGAATGGCTCATCGCTCCACTCCGATCCGTCGGGCAACTTGGCGGGTATGGGCGCCGACACCGTGGATGTCGCCACCTTCTCGACCTGCACGGCCGCGCGCAGCAGGCTCACCCCGATGTCGTCCGCGAGCAGCTTGGCGGTGGTGCGCTCCTCGCCGTCCCGGCCGATCCACGTATCGTGCTCGACCCGGCCGCAGACCACGACCCGTAGTCCCTTGCGGGCCGACTCGGCGAAGTGCTCGGCGAGGGCACCGAACGCCACGACCTCGTAGAACGTTGCCGGCTCCTCGTGCCACGTGCCGTCGGCGTCCTTGGTGCTGTGATTCACCGCCAGGCCGCACGTCGCCCACGGCGTGCCCTTCGCGCTGAACCTCAGCTCAACGTCTCGGGTCAGGTTGCCGACCTGCGCGGTCTTTGCGGCAGGCGCCGGCCGTGTCTCGGTTGTGGTCATCGCGTTATCCCTTCGCTTCGTGGCCCGGGGTTGGGCCGGTTGGTGAGACTTGGGCTGCCCGCTGGCGGCGCTTGCGGGCAGTGCTGCGATGCGTCGGGCCGCAATACCGAGCGTTCGGCCGTTCCACTGGCAGGGCGCACCCATCGAGGGCGCAGACCGGGCCGGCCAGGTCGCCTATCTCGGCGGCACCGAGCGCCCGGACGATCCGCTTGGTGGTGGCCGCCCGGGGGAGCTTGCCTTCGGCGATCAGCCGGGCGACACGCGTGGTCGTCGAAGCCCGCCGGGCGAACTCGGCCGGCGAGAGTGCCTTTGCTGCTGCCACCAACGCCTCGCACTGGCCAGGCCCGAGCCCGTGCGTATCGGCGTACACCGGACGGAAGCGCACTAGGTCCCCGCTGTAGCCTGCCTCTTGCGCGTCGATCACCCCCGACACCCGGCCCCGGTACCGGACCGACAGCGGCGTCACCACCGCCTCGCCGACCGCGGGCGCCTGCGGAGCCGACGCGTACATGGCCGCCCGGGCAGCCAACGTTTCAAGGATCACTGCGCCGTAGGCCGCGTCCATTCGGTCGGTCGACACGCGGACGCACTGGCCGGTGTGCCGGTCCAGCCACCGCAACCGCGCCCATTCGTCGAGCGGACCGCCCGGGTCGAGAGCAACCGCGCCAGGGCTCTCGGTGGTGCCGCCGCCGCCTTGCGCCTCGACGAACCGGCTGCCGACACGGGCGCCGAGCGCATCGGGCAGGGTGCCAAGCAGCTTCGCCGTCGGGACCTGCAGCCGGCGCATGGTCGGGAAGGCCGGCTCGTCGGCCGTATCCCACGACGCCGGGCCACGCAGCGCCTCTGTCGGGTCCTTGGCCTTCGCGTCGAGGTAGGCCAGCTCTCGCAGCACAGCCGCTTTCGACCACGCCCGGCCACCTTCCTCGCACCGGCCGCCCATCGCCGGAGGATCGGCCCACATGCCGCCGAGCCCCGATTCGGTCCAGTCGCCCAGTAGCGGGCCGTCGGCATCGTCGACGTATTCGACGTGACGCTTCGCTCCGAAGCTCACCGAGCGCAGCAGCTTCTCGGGGGTGCCCCGCTCCTGTTTCCACACCGGCCACGCCGGCTCCGGTGACAGCGCCGCGAAGGTGCCGAGCAGCTCGTCGACCTCGGCCCACGCGAGCGCCCGGACCTCGGTGCCGTCGTTCATGGTGACCACGGCACCGTCAGGGCACGCGGGAATGATCGACGAATCGGTGTCTCGGTAGGCGACGACACCGCCGAGGTCGCTCACCTGACGGTCGAGCGCCGCGAGCAGCAGCCGGGCACCGGCGGTGGCGGTCGCCGCCAGCGGAAAGAACGTCCACGGCCCGGGCTTCTCACCGAGACGCCACCCGCGGCCCACCTTGCGCCACCGGTCGTCGAGCCGAGACGGGTTGCCGCTCACCATCGAATTGACCACCGCGTGCAGCACGTGGCCGAGGTTCGGGTCGGTGCCCTTCACCGCCCGGCGCAGCTGCACGAGTGCCACCGCCGGGTCCTGGTCGACGTGCAGCACCGTGCCCGGGAGCAGCGGCACCTGGCGGCGCAGACCCGGCTGGCGGCCCTCTGGCACGAACCGCACCGCCCGGACGATCTGCACCGGACGGCGCGCCAGGATCGACGATGCCAGCGCGTCACACCACGTGACAGACAAGGTGCGACCCCGGCAGACTGTCGGCGCCATCGCTGTGCGCCCGTCGGCTCGGCCCGGGTCATCCACCTCGACGAACAACGGTTCGCCGGCCATGTCGACCTCGGCCAGCGTCAACCCGAACGTCGCCCACGTCGCCGGGTCGAGTGCCACTGTCGGATCAGCCGCCGCCTGCTCGCAGACCTGGCGCAGCTCGGCTGTCACGTCCTCGCGCCCGAGACGCTCCGCCGTCATCACGTCCCACCACCCGACGTGGTGCGCCACCAACGGGTACGCACTCGACAAGTCGACCGCCACCGCGTCGAACGGCCGGCCGGCCAGCCGAGGCTCACAGTCGACCCAGCCGCCACCGAACGCCTCGCACCACCCCTGGTGCTCAGCCTCGTCGAGGTCGAAGCGCACCAACGGCGCCTCGACACCGAACGCGCCGGGTATGGCGGTGGCGAGTGTGGCAGGGCTCCGCAGGCGACCAAGCGCCAGGCGCCGTCTCCCCTCGGCCCGGTCGGTCGGTGACGTGAACCATCGGCTCGCGTGCTCGTCGACCGCCAACCCCACCCGGTGAACGTCCCCGACGGCACGGGCAACGCTGGCGGCGCCATCCGCGTCGACCGGCACCGCAACCGGCAGCTCACCGACCGTCACACCAAGGTTGCGCCCGTGTTCCACGAACCCCGCTGCCCGGTCCGCATCGAACACGTACGCGGCGGTCGTCACGTCGACGAAATCGCCTCGCCACTGCCGGCCGTGAACGTACTTGCCGAACCCCCGGGCACACGGCCCGAACCCGACCGACCAACCCGAGCGCGTCGGGCGCACCCGAAGCGGCGGCCGATGCGGGCTCGCCTTGCCGATGTCGCCATGCTCGGGTCGTGGCACACCCCACCCCGGCAGCCACACCTGCCAGCTCCCGACGTTCTGCCCCTGCCTGGCTTCTACGTGCTCGGCCAGGAGTCCGAACGCCCGGCCGAGGTCAGCACCGATCACCGGTCCGGCGCCGCCATAGGCTCTCGGGGCGAAGCACCACGGCCGCTCCGGTACTTTCGTGGCGGGGTCCTCCACCCGAGCGGTCGGGTCGCACCACTCCGAGACGGTGAGCACCCGCCACGGCTGGCGGCCCATGGCTGTATCGAGCTTGTTGGCGCCGGCCCACTGCTCGACAGCGGCCAGCGCTCCGGGGTCCCTGGCGGCCAGGTCGTCGGGCACGAGCAGCACCCCGTGGAACACGATGGACCCCCGGGCGATGAGTGCAGCGCCGAGCCCGAGCTGGTCGCCGTCTGCACCGCCGTCGCCCGCCGCGAACAGATAGACACCGATCCGATGGTCGAGCCCGGCGCTACGCACCAAGGCGGCAGGCGGGCGCCACCCGCCCATCCCTGGCCAGCATCGAAGCACCACAGCCCGGCCAGTCATGCCGAACCCCGCCGACACTCGCAGCACCGGTCGTGGGCCACGTCGAACACCTCGCCGGCCCACGCCATCCACTGGCGGTCACCGGCACGCCATGCCGCCAGGCCGACCGCCCGGACCTGTCCAACGTCGGGGCAGCCGTCGAGCCCGTCCACCAACCGGCGCAGCTCGCGCACCGCGTCGAGGTCGACCACATGGCCGCTCACCACAGCGCCCCTTGGTCGGCGACCGGCTCACCGTTCGGGTGGTCATGCAAGGTCCACTCGTCGAAGGCACACGCCCGGCAGATCATGCGGACCTGCCAAGTCCGTAGGCGGCGCAAGCTCGACACGGAGCGGTACTCAACCCGGACCTCGACCTGTTCGGCCCGCGAGCGGACCAGGTTGCCGCACCGGGAGCACGTGGCGGACGCCATCAGAAATCCACCCCGACGGGCGCAGCATTGACGAACCGCATCCGGGCCGGCAGCCACGTGAGCGGCACCACCCCGGTAGGACCGTTGCGGTGCTTGGCAACGATCAACTCGGCGGTGCCCTGGTCGGCTGCGAGGTCGTAGACCGCCGGCCGGTGGAGCAGCAGCACCACGTCGGCGTCTTGCTCCAACTGCCCGGACTCGCGAAGGTCGGCCAACAGCGGCCGCTTGTCTGCCCGAAGCTCGACGGCCCGATTCAACTGCGCGGCGGCGAGCACCGGCACCTGTAGCTCCCGGGCTAATGCCTTGAGCCCACGGCTTATCTCCGCAACCTCGGCCTCGCGGCGCTCCCGACGGCCGGGCGCGTCGACCAGCTGCAAGTAATCGACGACGACCAGGGCGAGGCCACCCCGAGACGCCTGCCGGCGGGCACGGGCACGGATGCTCGCGAGCGTGGCGCCGGGGCTGTCGTCGATCAACAGCGGCACACCGGCCAGATCGTCCCGGCGCTCGCCAAGGCGGCGGAAGTCGATCTCGTCGAGCCTGGCGCCGAGGATTCGGTCGGACGGCACCCCGCCGCCGGCCAGCACCCGGTTCGCAAGTTCCCCGGAGCCCATCTCGGCGCTCACGAACAACGCCGGACCGATCATGCCTGCCACGTTCAACGCAATGTCGAGCGCCAGCGCCGACTTGCCCATGCTGGGCCGGGCACCGAGCACTACCAGCTGGCCCGGGCGAAGGCCACCAGTGAGCCGGTCGAGGTCGACGAGCCCTGTTGGGACACCGACCGCCTCACCTGCCGACCGGCGGTGCAGCTCGGCGATGGCGTCGTCGAGCAGCTCGACGAGCAGGCCCGGCACTCCCTGGTCGTCCGGGGCCGCCGTTGCAGCCAGGACTGTCCGCTCTGCGAGGTCGGCGAATCCTTGTGGATCTGCCTTCGCGTCGGGGCCATAGGCCGCCTCGGTGGCCTCAGCCAAGGCTCCGATGATCCGACGTAAGCGGCCGTAGCCGACCACGCGGCTCGCGTAGGTGACCGCGTGCGCCAGCGACGGGACCTCGGCGACGACCCCCACCAGGTCGGCCCCGTCGGGCGCCACGCCGTGAGCACCGCCGGCCAGCTCGTCAGCCACGGTCACCGTGTCGATACCCTCACCACGGGCTGCCAAGGTGGTAACGGCCTCGAATGCCGCAGCCCACTTGGGCACGTAGAAATCCCCGACAGATAAGCCAACGTCGAGCACGTCAGCCAGCAGCTCGGGCCGGATCAGCAGACACCCGAGGACCCCGCGCTCGGCATCGGTGGAGTGTGGTGGCACGCGTCGGTGCATGGTCGGGTTCACGAGGCACCGCCGTCGAGCGCGGCCAAGGCGATGGCGTGCAGCTCCGGGTCCCGGTACTCCGCCGCCACCTGCTCGGCCGCCTCGTCGGCGAACATGAGCCCGCGGGCGACCAGCGCGCGCAATGTCTCCCCGCGCCGGGCGGCCCGGTCCACCGCCGCCCACCGGTCAGCCTCGGAGCGGTCATCCGCCACCTGGCGACGCTCAGCGTGGTCGGCCACCGCCCAGTCGAGGCGCGCCACGACAACGCCGTACGGATTCGCGGCGCCGCGCAGTTCGCCGTAAGCGCCAACCTCGGCCACCACCTGCGCCACGCCGCCGAGGGACGCTATGGCATCGGCACCTCGCCGCCTGAAGGCAGGGTGCCGACGGAATTTCGGCACGTCGAGCTGGGGGAAGCGCTCCCCGAGTGCCTGCGCCAGATCGTCGACGAGGCTGCGCCCGCTCACAGCGCCACTGCCTCGCGGTCGAAGGTGCGGGCGGCCTCTCGGAGCAACCCGGCCAAGGCCCGAGCCGAGGGCGGCGCCAGCGCCAACGGTCGAGACGCTCCGGCCACCAGCTCGGCGGTGGCGGCCACCCGGTGCAGACGGTGCGCCATCGAATCCGTGGCGCCAACCGGGAAATCGAGCCCGCACAATCGCAGCCCTTGGTGGAGGCTGGCATGGCAGGCCGCGCAGACAGGCAGCACCAGCTCGTGGTCGAGGTAGGCGCCGAGCGGCGCCGGCCGGCCAGTCACGTGATGGCGGTGCACCGGGCCGACAGCCGCGCACAGCGAGCACGCGCCCGTCATGGTCGCCTACCTTCGTAGATGAAAACGGGGTCCCCGACCTGACGGCGCATGTCGAGAATCGCCATGACCGCCGCCGGGTCCGCTAGGAACCGCTCGCCGCGGATGGGGCGCCATGCCCCAACTCGCCGCTCGAACGCGGGCGGGCTGATGTCGCCCTGCACGAGGTTCGACATCATGGCGTCATAGCGGGCGAGGCGCCGAGCCTCCCCGCGGGTCACGTCCTCCAGCACCGTCCACCGCGGCGGCCTGTCGAGCAGGGTGGACATCGACCGCGCCTGGCCCCCCGGAGCTTCGTGGCCTGCCGACGCCCGGCCGCGCCCCAACCCCTTCCGGGCGCCCGCAGCCTGGCGCTCCTCGTAAATCAGCCGGTCGACGGCTTGCCGGCCGCGTGTACCGGGCTTCGTGTTGCCCCGAGTGAGCACCCCGGCAGCGGCCGCCTCGCGCAGCGATGCTGGCGGCGCCTGGCCTCGCCGTCCGCGGCGATTGGCGCCCCGACGGAGCGACCGAGGAAGGTCAGCGCTGCTCGACGCCATTGCCACGTGATCCCGTGTCAGGGTCACGCAGCGCTATGATGCGCGTGACCACTTGCCCGGTCATGTTGTGAGGGGTGCCCTCGGGGAAACCCGAGGGCGCTTCCGCGTTCACGACCCCTCGGAAGTGACGGGCTGGCGTCCGGCCAGCAGATCGTCCACAGCGGCAGACGGAACGTACCGACGGCGCACGAGGCGCACGGTGGGCAACGCACCGGCGGCGACCGCCCGGTGCACGGTCACCTGGTCGACCCCGAGACGCCTGGCAGCCTCAGCGACCGTGAGGAGACTGGCTGTGCGGGCAGCGGTGGCGGCGGGCATAGAAACTCCCGCCCTGGCCGCTTTGTGCAGGGCACCTGGCCGGAATTGGGGGACCCGGCCGGTCCAGTAGAACAATCGAGGATGAAACTACACCTTTGGCAGTATCGTGTCAAACCGTGCTAATATGCATGCGTGACCAGCACCGATGCGGCGAGGCAGGCGCTCGCGATTGTGGAGGGTCTGCCGTCCGCCACGGACGAGCCGGACAAGCCGCCCCTGCTCTTGTGGTCGACACCGCTGGTCACGGCGCTCGCCTCGCTAGAACGCCACCCGGCGATTGGGCTGCGCTGCACATGCGGCCGGGGGATTGGCTGGGCGGCCTACGGCCCCGGAGGTATCGGGTTCAGCGGGCGCCGGGTAAAGCGACGGGAACGAACAGGCGGCCTCGGCGACATCGACCACGACCACAGCCCGGCGGTGACCGATGCAACCCCGTGGCCCGCACCACGACAGGCGGGCATGGTCACCGTCCGCCGTGTGATCGTCTGCGGCGCCTGCGGTGGTCACCACTACCTCACGCCAGGTGGTGCGCTTCGACTCTGGTTGCGTGCCGTCGCCCGCGGCGAGGTCGAGCTGCTCCTCGGGCGGCGCCCTGGCACGGCACGGGCGAGCGGGCCACACGTTGAACGTCTGGCGGACCGCGGATCGGTACGCGCTTACGGCACCAAGCGAGCACGCGTAGCGAGTCGGTAACGCCACACCGTCGACCTGCTCGACGGCCCATCCCTCGCCGCCCTCGCCGCCTCGGTTCAGTCACCCGCGGACGCCAGCTAGCCCGCCAGACCCGCCGCCAGACACCCCGGAGCGCTCACAGCAGACGTGCAGCAGGCCGTAGAACCCTCGCCGCCCACCATCCACCCATCCACCCCGTTCCACGGCGCTACGGCCCACCTGGCACCCTG
>JAJZJY010000072.1 GCA_021809885.1 Actinomycetes bacterium | reverse complement strand
CCTCTCGTGAAGATCGCGAGCAGCTCGCCGGCGGGACGGCTGCCGGCTGCCTGGGAGAAGGCGTCGACGTTCTCGGTCAGGTCACTGGTGACCGTGGCGAGGTAGCGGTCGGCGAACGCGCGGGTGAGCTGGATGGTCACCACTCCGAGCACGGTGGCGATGATCAGGGCGTGGAATGCGGCCAGGCGCCCGGCGGTCCCCGGCCGTAGCCGGGCTGCTGCCCACCGTCGCAAGCCGGGCGTGCCCGGGGCGTCGGCGACGGTGGTGCCGGTCCCCGACGGGGGGGGCGGGAGCGGTGCTTCTCCCTCCGAGCCCCCGAGCTGTGCCCCCGGCGGGGCGGGGGGGACGTCGCTGGTGGTGGCCACGGCCGGGCCTGCCGTCCGTCTCAGCTCCCGCCTCCGGACGAGGAGGGCGGCGAGCTGCCGCTGTCGCCGCTGCTGGCGCTGCCGCCGCCCGTGGTGGTGGTAGTGGTGCCCCTGCTGGCGTCGCTGCTCGACGAGGACGTGTCCGGGGGCGACGCCGTGTCGGTGGAGGACGACGTCGAGGAGCGGTCGGGCGAGTCGGTGATAGGGACGACGGAGGGGCTGGGGGCGACGGTCTGGGTCGTCTCGCCGGCGGGCGTGGTCGGGCCGACGGTTGCGGGGACGGCCTGCGGGCTGGGAGTCGTCCGATGCTGGCGCCGGTGCTTGCCCAGCTTGGCTGCCCTGCTCCTCGTTGGCGCTCTCCCGCTCGCCCTGGTCGTCTTGGTTCGCCTGGTCGGTGCCCTCGCCGCGCTGACCGGCACGGTGGCACCGCCGGCCGACGCGGTGGGCGACGAGGGCAGGGTTGGCGCGCTGTGGCTCGGCGCGCCGATCACCGCCGCCGCGGGCAGGTGCGGGGCGGCGCCCGTGCCGACGCTGACGGAGATGGCGGCGGCCACGCCCACGGCTCCGGCGACCACGCCGGTGTACACCGCCAATGGCTGCAGACGGGGATGTGCGCTCAGGCGAAGAATGGTGCCACCTCCTCGACACGCGAGCCATGGGCGACCGCGTGGTGCCGACCAGTTTGCCCGCTCATCCGGGTACTCCTTCGGATACCGGGTGCGCCCAGCGCAGCGGCGACCACACCACCGCCGGGAAGTCCGTGGGCGCGCCGCGACCAACCCCGTACACGGTGATCCCCTCTGCCGAGAAGGCCGGCACGTCGAAGGCCCCTGCCGCGTCCACCGCTGTGCGGCCGTGCATGGTCGCCGCCAGCCAGTCGGGCCGGATCGACCGGTACTCGGCGGCGTCGGTGGTGACCACGACGGCGTCGGCGCCGAGCACGGCGTCGCCGACACCGGCCGCCCACAGTCCCGGGTGGGACAGCGGCGCCGCCAGGGGGTCGTGGATCCGGACGGAGGCGCCTGCCTCCACCAGCTGCGCAGCGATGTCGAGGCCGGGGGAGTCGCGCGTGTCGTCGGTGCCAGCCTTGAAGGCGAACCCGAGCACCGCGACCTGCTTGCCAGCCAGGGATCCGACCGCTGCCCGCAGCGTCGCCACGACGGCGCGCCGCGCCTGGTGGTTGCTCCGCTCGGCAGCGTCGGCGAGCCAGGTGGGCGCCCCGAGCGCCTCCCCGGCGGCGCGGAACCCTGCCACGTCCTTGGGCAGGCAGGACCCGCCGTAGCCGGGCCCCGGCCGGAGAAACGCCGTCCCGATGCGGCGATCGAGGCCGACGCCTTCCAGCACGGCGGTGGCGTCGGTGCCGAGCGCCCCGCACAGGCGGGCGACCTCGTTGGCGAAGGAGATCTTCACCGCCAGGAACGTGTTGGCTGCGTACTTGACCAACTCCGCTCCGCGCCGGTCGCAGCGCACCACGGCGCAGCCCTCCGGGTAGAGCCCGCCGATCAGGTCGGCCACGCCCGGGTCGTCGCTGCCGACGACCACCCGGTCGGGGTGGAGGAAGTCCCACACGGCGCGCGACTCGCGGAGGAACTCCGGGCTGGACGCCACCCGCACGGTCACGCCCGCCGGCGCCGCCTCGGCGCAGATCAGCTCGAGTGCCTCGCAGCTGCCGGGTGGCACCGTGCTCTTCACGACGACGACGACGTCCCGAGGTGCGGCCGCTGCCACCTGGCGGGCGGCCACGGCGAGGGGCCCGAGGTTGGGCTCGCCGCTCGGCTGAGGCGGTGTGCCCACGCAGAGGAAGGCCACCTCGGCACCGAGGAGCGCCGGGCCGACCTCGGCGTAGAACCGCAGGCGCCCGTCGGCGGCCCCTTGGGCGACAAGTGCGTCGAGGCCGGGTTCGTGGATGGGGATGCGCCCCTGGCGGAGCTCGTCGAGGCGCCAGGGGTCGGATTCGACGCAGGCCACGTCGTGGCCGATGTGGGCGAAGCACGCTGCGGCGGTCAAGCCGACGTAGCCGGCGCCGACGACGCATACTCGTCGCCGGCCCATCGGGGCTGGGCTCGTGTTCATGAGAGGGACCTCGGTTGGGGTCGGGTTCACCGGCGGCGCATGCCGGCGGTGCGGCGGTTGGGGTTGGGGAGCGGGGTGGCTCCATTGCGGGCGGCACCGAAGGATCGATGCAGTGCCGAGTAGGCGCGACCTGCCCCGAGCAGCTCGAGGTGGCTGCCCTGCTCGACGACGCGCCCGCCGGCGAGCACCGTGATCCGGTCGGCGTCGTGGACGGCGGCGAGCTGGTGGCTGACCAACAGGGTGGTCCGTCCCTCCGTCAGCCGGCGTAGTGCCTCGAGGACGGTCGACTCGGTGGTGGCGTCGAGCCCGGTGGTCGGCTCGTCGAGAAGGATGATCGGGGCGTTGCGCACCATCGCACGGGCGATGGCGACACACTGTCGCTGACCTCCGGACAGGCCGCTGCCCCCCTCGCCGACCTCCGTGTCGTAGCCATCCCGAAGGGCGGACAGGACCTCGTGGACGCCGACCTGGCGGGCTGCTGCGATCGCACGAGCCCTGGTGGCCAACGGTGAGCCGAAGCAGATGTTCTCCCAGACGGTCGGCCGCAGCAGGGCCATCTCCTGGGGGACGAGGGCGATGTGGGACCGGAGCCACGCCAGGTCGAGGGCACGCAGGTCGACGCCGTCCAGCAGGATCCGGCCCTGCTGGGGGTCGGCGAAGCGGGGTACCAGCCGGAGCAGGGTGCTCTTGCCCGAACCGGTGGCGCCGACGAGGGCGTGGGTCTCGCCGGGCTGGATCGAGAGGCTGGCGTGGCTGATCGCTTCGGGGAGGTCGGGATGGGAGAATGAGACGTCGTCGAAGAGCAGCCCCCCGCGGACCCGCCGGAGCCGGCGGGCGCCTCGCACCTGCGGCAGGTGCTCCTCAGCAGCCAGGATCTCGGCGACCCGCTCCGCCGAAGCCTGCCCCCGACCGAGTGTGCCCGCCAGCTTGGCCAGCTGGCGGGCCGGGCTGTACATGCCCCGGAAGTAGGAGGTGAAGACGAGCAGGTCGCCGGGGGTGAGGCGCCGGGCAAGGACCTGCTCGGCACCGAAGAACACGACCAGCGCCGTCGCGGTGGTCATCACGGCGGTCACGAGGGGCGTGAAGCGGGCCTGTAGGACGACGCTCCGGCCGCTGGCGGACAGGCTGCGCTGGGCCAGTCCGGCGTAGCGGTCCGCCTCGGCGCCCTCCGCTCCGAATGCCTGCACCACAGTGACGCTGGTCAAGGTGTTCTGGGCCGTGGCGATGGCCTGGCCCTCGCTGCGGCGGGCTGTCCGCTGCGCGGCCTTGATGGCGGCGAGGTAGTGGCGGACCACCCACCAGAGCAGGGGGAGCAACGCCACGGCCAGCAGGCTGAACCTCCAGTCGAGGACCAGCATGATGACGACCATCCCTGCCACGGTGATGCTGTTCTCGACGACGACCGGCACGACGTTGATGACCACGCCCTGCATTGCCTGGACGTCGCCGCCGAGGCGGGAGAGCAGGTCGCCGACCGCCTGGCGTTGGTGGAACCTCTGCGACTGGGTGACGATGTGGCGGAACAGCCGGCAGCGCAGTTCGAAGACCACCCGCTGCCCGGCGTTCGCGAGCAGGGCGTTGGCACCGTAGGAGCTGACGCTGAGCACCGCGGCGATCAGCATCATCCCAGCGCACAGCGAGAGGAGGCGGTGGTCCTTGTTGGTGGGCAACCATGACAGGAAGCCGGGGAGCGGGTGGTTGGCGAGCACGCTGTCGAAGACGAGCTTGAGGGGCAGCGGCGCGATCCACTGCAGGACGGCGCGCAGCACCGAGAACCCCAGCCCGGCGGCGAGCGTGAGGCGGACGGGTCGCAGGTCCATGCCCCAGTGCCGCGGCAGCCGCCGCGTCCGGTGGAGGCCCATCAGCGGTTGCTCCCCGCCCCGGTTCCGGCCGCTGCAAAGTCGAGCGTCCGCCGGCTGACGGCACTCCAGTCGAGGTGCTCGACGGCGCGGGTACGCGCCCTGCCGCCCAGTTCGGTCCGGCGGCGGGGATCTGCCGCCAGGTCCGCTACGGCGTTGGCGAGACAGCTGCGGTCGCCGGGCTCGACCAACACCCCGGTGTCTCCGAGCAGCTCGCGGACCGGCGGGAAGTCCGAAGCGATGACGGGCCGGCCGGCGGCCATGGCCTCGGCGACCTTGAGCGGCGAGAAGTAGAACTCGTCGCTCGGCAGGTAGGGCGCGACCGACACGTCCGTCGCCGCCAGGTAGCCGGGAACCTCCGCGAAGGGGACGGCGCCGGCGAGCACAGCGCGCACCGAGCGGGGCAGGAGCCCGCTGGCGGCCTCGGCGTCGCCGCGGCCCGGGCCGTCACCCACGACAAGCAGTCCCAGGGGTCGTTTGCCGGTAGCGGCGGCGTCGGCCACCGCTTGCATCAGCAGGCTCACGCCGTGCCAGGGCTTGAGGCTGCCGGCGAAGCCCACCACGACCCGTCCTTCGAGCCCGAGCCGGCGGCGCAGCTCGGCCCGGCGCCCACTCCACGCAGCGGGGGTGAATGCCGAGGTGTCGGCGCCGTTGGGCACGACGGCCGCCTCGGAGGCGCCGTTTGCGATCGCCCAGCGGGCGAGCGGCGGGGACACCGCCAGGACCCTGGCCCCGGTCAGGGCGCTGCGTTCCGCCTCGCGGGCGGCTGTGTCGCTGAGGAGCCCGAAGTGCCGGCTGCGTTCGGCGGCCACCGGGGCGTTGACCTCCACCACCCTCCCGAGCCCGAGCGACGCGCACATGTCGCCGCCCTGGCCGGCGAAGAGTGTCAGGCGTTCGTGGACCCAGTCGGGTCGCTCGGAGCTCAGGTGCTCCCCGGCGAGCTCGAAGAAGCGGCCGGCGGCGAGGATCCTTCCCGGCTCCCCGGCGCTGCCGCTGCGGACCTCGCCCACGTCGACGGGCACGACGTCGACGCCCTCCGCTCCGCGGCTCCGCAGCGGACCAGCGACCCTGGCTGCGTACAGCCGGACCCGCACCCCGGAGCGGGCCATGGCGCAGCACAGCGACTCGACGTGGACCGAGGCGCCCTTGGTGCCGCCCACCGGGATGCCGGGGTCGGCCAGCAGGTAGGCCACCGACGGGCCGCCCGGGCTGCTCATCGGGATGCTGCCACACTCGCTCCCCGGCCAGCGGGGAGCGTGGCATCGGGGGGCGTGGCATCGGGGGGCGGGCCAGCAGGCGCGCCGACGGCGTGGAGGAACCGGGCGGCCACGGCGCGAGCGCAGTCGGCTCGCGACAGGTGCTCGACGGTGTGGCGGCGGGCGTTGCCGCCCAAGCGCCGGCGCAGCACCGCGTCGTTGGAGATCTCGAAGAGGGCAGCGGCCAGCGCCGCGGGCTGGCCGGGGGGCACGAGCAGGCCGGAGGTGCCGTGCTGGACGACCTCGGGGATGCCGGCGACCGCCGTCGCCACGACGGGGAGGCCGCATGCCATGGCTTCCATCACGGAGTTGGGGATGCCGTCGCGGTCGCCGTCGGCGGTCACCACGCTTGCCTGCACGAACACGTCACCCCAGGCGTAGTGGTCGATGATCTCGGTCTGGGGTAGCGCCCCGGTGAAGGACAGGTACCCGTCGAGGCCGAGGTCGGCGGCGAGCCCGGCCAGGCGGCCGCGGCCGTCGCCTCCGCCGATGATCCGGCACTCGAAGGCGGTCCCCATGTCCGCCAGGTCGCGAAGGGCGGCCAGCAGGTCGCTGTAACCCTTCTTCGGCACGAGGCGGCCCACGGCGAGGATCCGCAACGGCGCTTCCTCGGCCCGGGGGACGGTCGGCATGAAGCGCTCGACGTCGACGCCGTGGAGGGCGAGCACGATCTTGCCGGTGTGTGCACGTACGGACGGGTCCCAGTGCGAGCTCACGGCGCGCTCGAGGTCGGCTGCGGCACTTGCCGAGCAGGTCAGCACGAACGAGGAGGCCGCCACCTTGCGCGCCAGCAGGTCCGGGCTGGACAGGTACAGGTCCTTCGCGTGGGCCGCGAAGCTGAATGGCACGCCGGTCAGGAGGTGGACGAAGTGGGCGACGCTCGCCGGGCCGTGGGCGAAGGCGGCGTGGAGGTGGGCGGCGCCGATGCGCTCCACCTCGACGGCGAGCACGCCGGCCTCGAGGAAGTGCCTGACGGTGGAGCGGTGCCGGCGGGCGATCGCGATGTGCGCGACCACGGCGAGCCAGCGCCGAGGCCGCCTCCGGAGCAGGGTGGCGTGGCTGCGGAGGAACCGGAGGTGCATGCGCACCGCTGGCCCTCGGGGGCGGAGGTAGCCGACAGGGCTGCGCACCTTCGCCACGTCGGGTTGGACCACCGTTTCGCCGGGGTCGGCGATGGCGTACAGGCGCAGTGGCACGCCCGCTCCCTCCAAGGCGAGGATCTCGTCGAGGATGAACGTCTCGGACAGTCTCGGGAAGCGCTTGGTGAGGTAGGCCAGCGGCGGCGTGGCGGTCACGCCGGCACCCGGGCCAGCCGGGCATCCCCGCACGCGGCCCGACGAAGGACCTCGACCACCCGCCGGCCGCCGTCGAGGTCGAGCGGGCGGCGGCGAGAGGGCGGACGGTCGACGGTGGTGGCGACAGCGTCGGCGACACGATCGTCGAGCTCCTCGTGATCGGGGTGGACGACGGTGACCAAGCCCCGCTCGGCGAACGCCCTGGCCCTGAGCAACTGCTCGTGTCGCGGCCAAACCCGGGGTACGACGACCACGGGGACCTCCAGGGCGACCAGCTCGCACAGCGTGTTGTAACCGCCCCTGCTGACCACGCAGCGCGCCGCGCCGGCCATGGCGCCGATGTCAGGGACGTGCTCGACGATCCGCACTCCGGGCACCGACCCGACGGCCTCGGCGAGGAGGCGCCGGTCGTCCCCGCTCATGAGCGGGCCGGTGCAGAGCACGGCGTCGGTGCCGATGGCGGCGGCGGCACGGGCGGTGGCGATCAGCACCTCCACGCCGTCGCCGCCACCGCCGACCGTCCCGAACAGGTATCCCCGGCCGCTCCCCGCGGTCTCCCCCTGCGGGACGGCCGGCCGGGCCGTGGGCCCGCCGGTCACGTAGCCGCAGAACTCGACATCGGACGCGAGCGGCTCGGGAAGCCCGTAGTCGCTGACCAGGTCGAACACGTCCTGCTCGCCGTAGACCAGCACCTGGTCGTACGTCGAGGTGAGCGTCTCGTACACGCCCTGTGCCTCCCAGGTGGCCCGCACGTGGGCCGGCTCGTCCAGGATGTCGCGCAGGCCGAGGACGACGGCGGTGGCGGGGCTGCGACGGCGGATCGTGTCGAAGACCGCCAGCAGCTCTCCCTTGACGCCGTGGGGGGCGTGGTCGACGAGCAGCACGTCGGGCCGCCAGCGCTCGACAATGTCGCACATCACCGCGCTCCGCGCCCGGCTGACCAAGGACATGCTGAGCCGAGGCTCGATCGGGCGGTACTCGTCGGGACCCGTCTTGACGATCGGAGGCAGCTGGGCGCAGCGGAGATCGGCGGGTCGCTCGACGCGGTTCAGCACTGGCGACCCGGACGCGAGGACCACCTGCGGGCGGTCGGTCCCTCCGAGCAGCTGGCGGGCGATGACGAGGTTGCGCCTCAGGTGCCCGAGGCCGTAACTGTCGTGGGAGTACAGCAGGACCTTGGTGAGCGGGTCGTGGGTGCTCATGCCGGCTGCCTCTCCAGGCGCTCCAGCCGATCTCGCACCCAGGCCACCTCACGGGCGAAGCCGGCGGCGAAGGGCACCTCGGCTCGGAACCCGAGCAGTGTCCGTGCCCGGGTCAGGTCCGCAACGGTGACGCGCACGTCGCCAGGCGCCGCAGGCCGGTGCTCGACGCGGACCTCGCCAGCGACGAGCCCGCGCAGCAACTCGACGACGTCGAGCAGGCTGATGCTGCTGCCGCCCCCGACGTTGACCGCCAGGCCCGACACCGGAGCGTCGGCGGCGGCGATCGTCGCCCTGACGATGTCGTCGACGTAGGTGAAATCCCGCCGCTGGGAGCCGTCGCCGAGCAGTGTGAGGGGCTGGCGGCGGAGGGCTGCCTCGGCGAAGATCCGCAAGCCCATGTCGGGCCGCTGCTCGGGACCGTACACGGTGAAGTACCGCAGCGCCACGGCCTCGATCCCGGTGCCGGCGGCTGCCAGGCAGAGCCGCTCCGCTTCGAGCTTGGTCCGCCCGTAAGGCGAGATCGGAGCGGGCGGGGCGTCCTCGCGAAACGGTGTTGGTCCGTCGCCGTACACCGACGACGACGAGGCGTAGACCACCCGCCGCACACCCGCCGCCCGGCTCGAGGCGAGCAGCCGCTCGGTGGCGATCACGTTGTCGCGGACGTAGCGCTCCTCGATCCTGAAGCTGGGTCGCACGCCGGCGCGCCCGGCGAGGTGGAAGACGACCTCCGCCCCGGCGAGGAGGGACGGCAGCTCCAGCTGCACGAGGTCGCCGGCGACGAGCGAAACCCCCGGCTCCCGCGCGAGCCGGGCAGCACGCAGGAGCTTCTCGGTGGGGTCGTAGCTGTCGGTGAAGCCGTCCACGGCGAGCACCGACCAGCCCGCCGAGGTCAGGCCCCGGCAGAGCTGCGACCCGATGAACCCGGCGGCGCCGGTCACCACCGCCCGGCGCTGCCGACCGTGTCCCGCCGGCTGCACCGGCTCGGCCGGCTCGGCGTTCGAGTACCCCGTCATCTGACCTCCTGGTGCTTGCCGTTGCGTGAGGGGATGTTGCGGGCCTGTCATGACAACTGCGTGAGGCGACCGTGAGACTTCTCTCACCGCGTGCGCGCCACCGCGTTGTGTGTGGGTCCATGACGTACGGCACCGGCACCGGCACCGACGGCGCCTCGAGCTCGGTGCGTTCGGTGGACTCGGTGCAGAGCGAGCAGGAAAGCCGCCCCCGGCCCACCGAGTCCCCGCTGTGCACCGGCCCGCGGGCTCCGCCCCGCTGTGTACCGGCCCGCGGGCTCCGCCCCGCTGTGTACCGGCCCGCGGGCTCCGACCCGCTGTGCACCGGCCCACGAGCTCCGAGCTCCGGCGAGTGCGGCGCTCGGAAGCGGTCGGAGGCAGCCGGGGAAGCGGACTAGTGTCCGCCTCCCGCCGGCACGGGCGGCGAACCCGGAGGTTGCGGATGTCCCCCTCTTCGTCCGGCCGCGGCAGGGTTGTCGCAGCAGTCGGCGTGCTCATCGCACTGATCGGAGCCCTCGTGGCACCCGCCGCCGCGGCGGCCGGCGCGGCCGGGGACGGGCCGGCAGGCTTCTACTTCGCGACCGACAGCACCGGGGTGCCGATCGCCCCGTCCGGCCCGGTGCAGACGCCGGCGGTGGGCGGGGCCTACGGCGGCTACATGGGCATGGCCGGCGACTGGGCCCATTCCGCCGGGTGCGGTTCGTACCCCCAGGCTTGGTCGGCACAGGACGCCGCCGCTGCCCATCGCAACCACGTGGCCTACCACACCGGTGCCGGCGCAGGCGCCTACTGGTTCATGGGCGGTCCCGGAGTCGACCCCCACTACAACGGCTCGACGGCGGAGGCGGCGAGCTGGGGTCGCCGGCAGGCAGCGTGGGCCCTGGCGAGCATCCGGCGGCTCTCGCTGGACCAGCCGGTGCTGTGGATGGACATCGAGCTGCCCGGCAGCACCGTGTTCGACCCGGTCGCCGACAACGGTTGGCTCGACGTCTACCGCAGCGCCTGCGATGCCCAGCCGACCGGGGCACACGTCACCCCCGCCCTCGCCCGGGCCGAGCTCGACGGCTTCGCCGGGTACCTGGCAGCCAACTCCGCACTGGCGGCCGGGGTGTACTCGGATGCGGCGATGTGGGCGACGATCTTCGGGACCGGCGCCGATGCCCGGGTCACCAACCTGTACGAGTGGACCGCCAACGGCCAGGCGAGCAGCCTGCAGCCCCTGCCTCGGGGCTGGTGCCGTTCCGAGACGACGGACTGCGCGCAGTTCTTCGGCGGCATCACTGCGTCGAGCCCCTACGCCGTGGCGTGGCAGTGGTCGGGTGGCGGTGGGGCCCGCAACGGGATCGGCGACTTCGACACCGTCGACACGCCCCGCTTGGCGGCCGCCTCCCCTGCCGGCGCCCGGCCCGTCGGTGAGCCCACGACGGTGGCGCTGACCGCGACGGCCACGGGTTACCTGGTCGTCAGCTCGGCAGGCAACGTGTTCGACTTCCACACTGCGTTCCACGGGTCCGAGGCCGGTCGGCGCCTGCCCGCACCGGTGGTGGCGTCGGCGGTCGACCCGGCGACCGGCGGCTACTGGCTGGTGACCTCCGCCGGCAACGTCTACGACTTCGGCGCCCCCTGGTACGGCTCCCTGGCGGGGCGGAGGCCGGGCGCTCCGGTGACGGGTATCGCCGCCACAGCGACCGGTTACCTCCTCACCACCACGAGGGGCAACGTCTACAACTTCCACACGCCGTGGCACGGGTCGGAGGCCGGGGCCACGCTTCCGGCTCCGGTCGTCGGCATCGCCGCCGATACCTCCACGGGCGGCTACTGGCTCGCCACCTCGGGGGGCGAGGTCTACAACTTCCACGCCCCCTGGTACGGGTCGGCACGGGATCGGAGCCTCGCCCCCGTCGTCGGCATCGCGCCCACCAAGTCGGGGTACGTGCTCGCCACGGCGGCGGGGAACGTCTTCGGCTACGACACCGCCTTCCACG
>JAJZJY010000071.1:7009-11049 GCA_021809885.1 Actinomycetes bacterium | reverse complement strand
AAGAAGGTGATCACCGAGGGCGAGACGGAGCTCGGGCTCAGTGTGAGCAGGATCGGCGAGTGCGTCACGCCGGCCACAGCGGAGCCGGTGATGGCATCGCTGAAGTAGTCGCCTCGAGCCACCAGCACAGTGCTCGAATGCAAAGAACCCCAGCCGAGGCCGTCCAGCTGACCGGCCACGTTGGCGGTGTTCTGCTCGAACTGGGCCAGCATCTGGGAGGTGTCACCCAGGTCCTGTCCGGCGATGCGGAGCACCGACACACCCATGCCCTGCAGCTGGGTCACCACGCTGTTCGAGATGGCCAGCGGGCCACCCATCACGATGACCTGCTGGATCCCCAGGTTGACGATCGCCTGCTGGGCCTGCGACCCGAGCGACGCCCCGGGCGTCAGCAGCAACGGGAAGCCTTGGTAGGCGACCGCGCTGGCCGACGCTGCGTCCTGGAAGCCGGAGTTGGTGGCGAGGATCGCCGTGCGCAGCGGCTCGGTGGTCGCCGGCGCCGACGAGCTGTTGCCCGTGGTGTCGTTGTACATGCCGTAGGCACCCGGCACGCTCACGGACCCGACCCCGGAGGTGTTGAAGTACTGGGCCACTGCCGCGGCGGTGCCGTCAGCGGTCTGCCCGTAGATCGGGCCGACCACCTGCACCTTGGCCGCGCCTCCGACGAGGGAGGTCACCGGGGTGTTCCCGCCGCAGTTGTAGGCGGTGAGACCCTCGACCTGGCTGATCACCGCCGGGCTGATCGCCGCGGGACCGCCGATCACGTACACCTCGGTGATGCCCTCGATGCGGATGGCGCTGGCCGCCGACGCCGACAGGCTGCCCGGTGACGTCAACAGCACGCCGGTTCCCAGACGGCCTGCCAGGTAGCTCGCCGACAGGGCGTCCTGGTAGGTGTTGTTGGTGGCCAGCACGACCGCACGGGCCGGGGAGCCGAGGAAACTTGCTGCAGCGAGGTTCTTCGGGCATCCAGCGCCGCCATTGACCGGGTAGGCGGTCAGCAGCGCCTGCGCGGCGGTGGCGTCCTCGGTGCTGCCGGCGGTACGGATGGCGGTCATGACCGCGAACACCCGGGGTGCCGTGGCGACCAGCGGACTACCGCTGCAGCCTGCGCTCGCACCGGTGGTGACCGAAGCGCCGATCGCGCCAAACGTGCCGCTCGGAGCATCGACCTTCAGGCCCGACAGCGTGTAGGTGGCCGCTGCCGACGACGAGGCCGTCGTCACCTGGAAGCTCAGCACGTTCGAGCCCATGCCCACCACGGTGCTGGCGACGGCGGCTCCGCCACCGCTGGCAGCCACGGTCGGGGTGCTGCTGGCATCGAATGTGCCGTTGTTCAGCGTCACGCAGACAAAGCCCTTGCCGATCACCGCAGCCTGGGTCTCCACGACGGCGATCGGGCTGATCGCAGCGTCAGGAGCGCCCGGCACCAGGCCCACGGCCGGGTTGTTGGCGTTGACCAGCACGTCGCTGATGAGGGCGTTCGAGGGCCCACCGACGTACGGCGGCTGCCCCGCACCGGGGATGTACGGATTGTTGCTGGCCGCGACCGAGGTCGTATTGCCGGCACTGGTGTAGGAGACGCCCACGTAGACGTGGCCCTTGGCCGCACCCGAGCCGACGGTGTAGGACACGCCGGAGATGTTGATCATCACCGGCGGCTGCGCGGCGTTGAGAGCGTTCGTCCCGATGATCGCCCCACTGTTGGTGAAGGTCAGCACCGCGGTGTTGTCGACCGACGTGCCGGCGCACGGGCCGGTAGCGGCCAGCGTCGGCGTGGAGAACGTCGGGACCGGCGAGGCCTGCCCGGCGGTCACCGAGGCGGTGACTTTGGGAGCGGCCGAGAAGGCGACGGTGTCACTCGACGTCGTGCAGTTCGCATTCGCCCCGTCTCCGACGGTGATGCTCACTTGGTCGCCCGACTGCCACGAGGTGCCCTGGCTGGCCAGCTGCACCTGCAGGTCGGCAGCGGCCTGTCCGCCCGAAGTGCCGGCCCCGATGGTCGGAGATGCCGCCGTCGCGTAGATGGCGACGCCCGGCACGCCGGTGGTGACGGTGGCGTTGGACACGCCCGTCGTCGGCGTCAGGGTCGTGGTGTCGTAGGTGGCGGTCACCAGCACACCGCCAACTGCGGCGGCCGTCGTGTTGTAGGCGATGTTGGAGAACGTGAACGTCTCACCGGCGGCGTAGGTGGTGGCACCCGCACCGCAGGTGATGGGCACGCTGATGGCGTTCGTACCGGCGCCGGTGACGGTTCCCACCGTCGGCGGGACGGTCCCTGGCGTGTTCGACGGGGTCACCGTCGGGTTCCCAGTGAAGTCGACCGTGGCCGCCTTCGCCGAGTCCGTGACGGCGAGGCTGATCGTGTCGCCCGTGGCACACGTGCTCCCCGGGGTCATCGTGACGACGAGGTCGCCCGCCGCCTGGTTGGTACCGGTGGGGCGAATGCTCGGCGATGAGGATGCGCTCACCGAGGAGCCAACGGCGGGCGCCGCTGCTGCGACCCCGCTCAGCCCGAGCACGCTGGCACCGGTGAGCGCCAGGGTGGCTGCCAAGCCCCCTACCGCCCATCGGCGTGCTCCCGACGGATGTTCTCTCACTTGCTCTCCTTGTTGGATCGCTGGATGGTCACCTCGCCCCACGCGGCCGCGGCGCCATGGCGCGACGGTCGGCGAGACGGAGTTCGATGCTACAGGTGGTTCAACCGCCGAACGCGCATCTCTGTGACACATGGGTTCGATCGGCGTCGAGCGGGGTCGGCCGCGCCCCGACGCGAGCGTCCTCGGCCCGAACGTCAGCCACTCCCGCACGGGGGTGCCCCGCGCGGGAGTGGTCCAGCTCCGCTCCGGCCCGATCCGGCAACGGGCATGGCGGTCGTTGCCGTGGCCCGACGGGGAAAGTACGGTCGCGGGAGCGGTATCGTTGCTGGCGCGCGGGCACCCCGGTCGTGACGCGGTGCTCCGGGTGGTGGTGCAGCCGAGGCGGGACCCCTCCACGTGCCTGAGGGCGAGCGGGAAGTCCCGGTGGAAGGCGAGGAAGGGAAGTCGAGCAGCATGGCGATCGCACCCCAGGACCTCGACCGTCGAAGCCCCGAGCGGGACCGCCGGCTGGTCGAGGCGCACCAAGCCGGCGATCCCGACGCCTTTGCCGGCATCGTGGCCGACCACTATCCGACGCTTCTGGCGCAGGCCGAGCGCAGGCTGGGCAGCCGCGTCGAAGCCGAGGACGTCGTCCAGGAGGTCTTCGAGCGGGCGCTGCGGGCCATCGACCGCTTCGGCGGCGACTACCGGCTCGCCGCCTGGCTCAGCCTCATCACCTCCAACGTGTGCGCCACGCACGGCGCCCGTCGTACGAGCCAGCGGCAGCTGCCGGAACGCTTGGCCGGTGATCAGCTGGTGACGCCGGACTGGTCCGACGTGGTGTCGGACCCGGTAGTGCTGGAGACGGTGCTGTCGGCGATCGACCGCCTTCCGCGTTCTCAGCGCAGCAGCTTCGTCCTGCACGCCGTCGATGGCCTTCCCTACCCCGATGTTGCCGATCAACTGGGGATCACCGAGGCGAACGCCCGGGCCCGGGTGCATCGGGCTCGGGTCACCCTGCAACGCCGTCTGCGCGGTGTCCGGAGCCTGCTCGGAGCGGTGGTGGGCGCGCCGCTGGCGGTGCACACGGTGCTGCGGCACCTTCCCGGCCGGCTAGCGCACGTCGGGCCGCTCCACGGCACCGGCTCCAGTCCTGCGGTGGCGACGGCCAGCGGCGCTGCCCCGGCAGCGCCAACAGCCGGGCAGGCCCTCGCAAGGCTTCACCAGAGCGTGAACCAGCTGGCTGTGCAGGTGGCGACCAGCCCGCAGGCTCAGGCTGCGGTGACAGGTGCACCGAACCCGCGCGGATCACTGCTGGCGGTGGTGGCAGGCGTGGCCGCAGTCGCCACGGCCACCTTTTCCCCGGGTCCAGCCGCCACCGCAGCCGCCGGCGGAACGCCGGCCGCGACCCGGGCAGCTCCGGCGAGGGTCTCACCGACGCACGACTTCGGGGCGTCGCGT
>JAJZJY010000071.1:0-6999 GCA_021809885.1 Actinomycetes bacterium | reverse complement strand
GGGATCGTCCTCCGCGCCCGTCACGATGTCGGTGATCGCCGAGACGGCACCGGCACCGGCACCGGCACCGGCACCGGCGGTATCTCCGGCGACGACCAACGGCGGCACCTCGCCGGCGGTGCACGCCGAGACGGCGCCGTCGCCGGCGACGACCAACGGCGGCACCTCGGCGGCGGTGCACGTGCCGTCGTGGGTGGCGCTGGCCAGTGCGACACAGCCCAGCAAGACACCGACCAGCTCGGGCACGCCGGTCGGCGGCACCGGGGCGGGTACGGGCTCGGGTGCCGGTGCCGTGGGGGCTCCCGTGGGCACTTCGGTGGCGACCAACCCGGCGGTCGCTCCTTGCCCGTGGCTGGCCGCCTTCCCCGGCGCGACCCCCGGCCCGATCCCCACCGCGCCGCCGCTGAGCGGGACCGTCGTCGACCTGCTCGAAACCCGGCCGGTGACCCTGGCCAACGTATCGACCGATCCGGTCTTCCACGGCTCCGCCACGCTGACCACCCCTACGGCCGATACACCGGGCACGGCGGTGTCGGTGCTCACTGGGGCGTGCGTCGCCCCCGCCAGCGGGGTGCTGGTAGTGGACGTAACGGCAGCCGACGGCACGGAGGTGCAGCTTCGGGGCGTCCTGGCCTCCACGACCGGGACGACCGGCGATCCGGGCTACCTGTTCCGGGGAACGACCGTCGTTTTGAGCAAGCAGGCACCGACGGCCAGTTCGACGTCGGCCGCCTCGCTGCCCTGGGGCATCTCCGCTGACTTCGTGGCCCAGCTCCTCCTACGGACAGCGGACAACACTGCCCAGTTGGCGCTGGCCTTCGTCGAACCGCCCGAGGGCGGAGGCGCCCCGACGGCCAGCTCGACACCCACCGCTGCCTCGCCGCACCCGTCGATACCGCCGTCGCCGTCGCCGTCGAGCAGCGCAGTCACGCCGGCCAGCGATGACTCGACCGCCACCGGCCAAGTCGGCCCCACAACCGGGGCCGACCCGACGGCGTTCGGGCCACGCCGACCACGCTGAGGCGACATCCCCCGGTGGGCGAAGCCGGCGGGGCCTGAGCCCCGTAGGCGCGTGCGCAGCCCGACGAGGGTCGTCGGACGGAGCGACCTGCGACGGCGTCCATCCCAGCGGCCGCCTGCCAGGGCAGATCGCACTCGAGGTGATCGCAGACCTCCTGGCCGGAGAGGCCCTCGTGGGTGGGGTCAAGTGGTTCCCGGTCGGCGGGTTGTTCGTTGCACGCACCCAGTGGTGACTGCGGCGCAACCCACGGTTCCGCCCGCCCCCTCACCCCGACGCCGGGTTCGTGGCCCGACATGGTGGAGCGGTCGATCGGCGAGCTCGTCACGAAGAAGATCAAGCGCGGGCGCACACGAGCGTCGCCGCTCCCGAAACGGGCATCCGGGAGTAGACCAAAGACCGGAACGAGAGCCCCCGGCCCTACGGCTGGGTGAAGACCGCTGATCCGATCCTCGTCTCGCTCGCCCGCTGCTGCGAGCGGGTGTCCGCCGCCGCCGGAACGAAGGAGGAGTGATGACCGCTGTCCCCCGAACTTCTGGCTCGGGAACCGAAGAGTGCCGTGTGCTCGTCGTCTCCGGCAGTCCGGCCCGGAGGCCCGCAAGCGGGGCACTGGGCCCCGGCGCTGGATGTCTATGGCCGAGTCGCCGACCCTGGCGCCACCCGGCACCACAACACGACGAGCCCGATTGAGGATGGTCACTGCCACGCGCCATCTCGGCATCCTCGCCTGGTACGCTCCGCCAGCTAGGCCGAGGGAGCGGGCTCAGGTGAGGGGAGTCGGGGCGCGTGGCATTGGCATCGAGCGATGGCGGGCAGGGCGACCAGCGCGACGAGCGGACTGGCCGAGCGCTCGTCGAAGCCCAACGCTGCGGGGATCTCGAGGCCGTCGCCGAGTTCGTCCGCTTTCACCATCCAAGGCTCCTCGTCCAGGCGGAACGACGCCCAGCTCCAGATCGCCTTCCTCGGGACCACCCCGGCGCCCACCGCGGGTCCAGAGACGGGGACCGGAACGACCGGAACGACCGGAACGTCGACCGACCCATCGCGATGACCGGTCCTGCCTGGCCGGCTGTGCTCGTGCCCGACGCCATGCTGACGCCCCCCGCGCACGCCGTCGCCTGAGGGTTCGCTCGAGTGGTGTCGGGGACAGCTCGCCAGCGTCCGATCGAGCGTCCGGCGCGCTCGTCTCGGTGAGGTCCGCCCCTGCTCATCGTGCACGGAGCGCACGCCACCGGTGGCCCCGAGCGGTGCGCGTCCTCTGGTGGGCAGGCCTGGGCCTTCTGCTCCTCCAGCTCGGAGGCTTGCTCGGCCAGAGTGCCTACCTCTACGGCCACTTCGACCTCACCTCGGACTTCGCGCTGTTCGACCAGGCCTGGGTGGCGATCGCCCACGGCCACCTCGACCCCGAAGGCACGCTCTACCGCACCGCCCCCTTCCTCACCAACCATTTCGAGCTGATCACCTACCCGCTCGCGCTCCTGTGGTTCGTGTTCCCCCACGGCATCACGCTGCTGGTGGTCCAGGACGTCGCCACGGTCGCGGGCGAGGCGGTGGCGTTCGCCTGGGTGCTCGACCTCGTCTCGTCGGGCGAGCGCGAGACGAGCGCACTGGCGACGAGCTCGGGGACGGTACGCCGGCGCGACGTGGTGCTGGCGACCGGGGCGCTCGTCGTCCTGGTCGCGGATCCGTGGATCTGGTGGGCTGACGCCTTCGACTTCCACCTCCAGGCGCTCGCCGCGGTGTTCGCCCTTCTGGCCGCACGTGGCTTCTGGTCGAAGCGCGGCCACCCGTGGATCTGGGTCGTCCTCGCGCTCTCCTGCGGTGCCGTCGAGTCGATCGTCCTCGTCGGCCTGGCCGTCACCCTGCTCGTCGCGCGCCGGGGTCTGTGGCGCGAAGGCGCGGCCCTGCTGGCGATCGGAGTGGCATGGGTCGCCGTCCTGAGCGGTCTCGGGCTCGACACGGGAAGCCAGCTGTCGACCAACTACGGCTATCTGGCCCACGTCAAACCCGGTGCCACGGTCACGCTGAGCGCGGTCATCGCCGGAGTGCTCGAGCACCCGTCGACGGCGTTGCGGACCGTGGCCAGCCGGTGGCGCGATGTCTGGCACTTCGTCGCCGGGTCCAGCCTCCTCGGCGTGGCGACGACGATCGGCTTGCCCGTCAGCATCGTCATCCTGCTGCCGAGCGTGCTGAACCACAGCCCGACGGTGATCTCGCCAATCGCCTCCTACCAGGAGCTCGCCGTCTTCCTGTTCGTCCCGGTGGGCTCGTTCGTCGCGATGCGGTGGGTGCTGGCACGACGCTCGGCATGGGTCGCGGTCGTCGGCGTGCTCGTCGGCGCAGCAGCCCTGGCCCAGGTGGTCAGCTTGTCGGCCCGCTTCGCACCCGAAGCCAGGGCGAAGTTCGCCAAGATCCCACCGGCCAGCGCGTCCGTCCTCGCCAACGTGCTCGCGCACACCCCGGCTGACGCCGAGGTCGTCGCCTCCAACGGCGTCGTGGGCAGGTTTGCCGGTCGCCTCTGGGTCTACTCGTACCTGGGAGCGACACCGGGAGGCAAGGTGGTCCTCGTGCGCGAGCGCGAGGTGCTGTTCGTCCTCGTCCCGCGCCAGGGCTTCGTGGTGGCGACCGCCGAGCAGACGCTGCGCCTGGCCCGCTTCGTCCGCGTCCACCTCGGCGCCATCCCGGTCGCGCACGCCGACGGCATCTACGCCTATCTCTGGCACCCTGGGCCAGGGGTCCGATCGGTGACCCTGCCGAGCGCGCCGTAGGCAGGCGGACGGACGGCCCGGCCTCGATCGAGACCGCCACACGTCGGCCACCGGGAGCCCCACGCACCAGGGCGACGCCCGCGCTCGCGGCGACCTGTCGGCCCGGGGCTCCCGACCCGGGCCGGACGTAGACTTGGGGCCATCGTGACCAGCCTCGACGGACACCAGCACGCCTCGGGCGACCCCCAGCCGACGATCACCGTCGGCATCGTCGAGGACCACGCCCTCGTGCGTGCCGGCCTGCGGGAGCTGGTCGAGTCCGAGGGCCGGCTGCGCGTGGTCGGCGAGGCCGACGACACCGACTCGGCGATCGACATGCTCACGACGCTCCGGCCGCATGTCGCCCTGGTCGACCTCGAGCTGCCCGGCGCCGGGGGCATCGCCGTCCTGCGGGCGGCCGCTGAGCGCGTCCCGGACACGCGCTGCCTGGTGGTCAGCGCGTACTCGGACTACGCGTACATCTCGGCGGCCCTCGACGCCTCGGCAGCGGGCTACCTGTTGAAGACGGCCAACCGGACAGAGCTCGCCGAGGCCATCGTGACCGTGTCGAAGGGGACTACCGTCCTCGACCGCGAGGTGGCCCAGCGCCTCCAGCGGCGGTGGCGCGACGAGCGGGAGCCGGCCATCTCGCTCACGCCCAGGGAGATCGAGGTGCTGTCGCTCGTCGCACGCGGCGCCGCCAACAAGGAGATCGCCGCCGAGCTCGGCCTGGGCATCCGTACCGTCGAAGGCTACGTCAGCAACATCCTGGCCAAGCTCGGTGCGAGCTCCCGCACCGAGGCGGCACTGCGGGCGCACGAGCAGCGGATCGTCGGGAACGGACCCCGCATCGCCGCTCCCCCGCGTCGGTGAGCACCGCCGACCCCGGCACCACACCCCCGGGCAGCTCTCCCGTCGACGACGGAACCCGAGCCGACGAGGGCGCCGACCTGGCGGGGTGGCCGGGCGGGACCGGTCCCGACAGCCCGACCGCTCCCGACAGCCCGACCGCTCCCGACAGCCCGACCGCTCCCGACAGCCCGACCGCTCCCGACAGCCCGACCGCTCCCGACAGCCCGACCGCTCCCGACGCGGACCGGTCCCCTGCACGAGGCGCCGCTGTCGGGGACGCCGTCGGGTGGCACTCGACGCTCGCCCGGATCCCGGTCGGCGACGTGCTCCGCCGGGCCCTCCACCCACCGATGTCCGCCCCGGCGTTCTGGGCGGTGCAGGCGAGCGTGGTGGCCCTCACGGCCACGCACCTCCTCCTCGACCACACGAGCATCGTCGACTCCCCGGCCCTCGCCAGCGTGCCGGTGGCCGCCCTCTTCGTCCCCGTCACCTATGCCGCGCTCCGCTTCGGGCTCCACGGCTCGGCAGCGACGGCGCTCTGGGCGACGGTGCTGTGGATCCCCGACCTCGCCACGCCGCACCACCACGGCGACCCCGGCTCCGACCTCGTCAGCCTCTTCCTCATCGACACCGTCGCCGTGATCGTCGGGCAGCGGATCGAGCGAGAGGGGATGGCCCGCTCGCTGGCGACCGAGGCCCAGGCCCGGCGGCGGGCGACCGAGGCCCGCTACCGGCACCTCTTCGCCTCCACCCGGGCCCCGATCCTCCTCTTCGACGTGACCGGCCGCGTCCTCGACGCCAACCCGGCCGCCTGGTCCATCCTCGGCAGCGCCGTGCTCGAGGGGAACGTGCAGGACCTCCTCGGGCTCAGCCCGGCCACGCTCACCAGCTCGGCGAGCTCGGGGCGGGTGGAGCTGGCCGTGGACGGCAAGCCCGCGGAGTTCCGCTACCTGAGCAGCGTGTCGACCGGCGAGGAGGGCGCACACTTCCAGATCCTGCTGCAGGACGTCACCGCCGAGCGGCGCGCCTGGCGCGACGTGCAGGCGTACGCGGCGGCCCTCCTCGGCGCCCAAGAGGCAGAGCGCGCCCGCCTCGCCCGCGAGCTGCACGACGACCCGCTCCAGAGCCTGGTGCACGTGGCCAGGCGGCTCGAGCTGGTGGGAGTGCACGCGGAGGTCGAACCCGACGTCGCTGACCGGCTGGCCAGTGCCCATACGGAGCTGCTCGACACGGCCCGGCGCCTGCGCGACCTCGCACAGGGCCTGCGCCCACCGGCGCTGGACCGGCTCGGGCTCGCCGCCGCGCTCCACGGCCTGGTCGCGGAGGAAGAGGACAGTGCGGACACCGACCTCCGGCTCGACTTCACCACGGTCGGAGCCGAGCAGCGGCTCGTCCCCGAGTGCGAGCTCGGCCTCTACCGCATCGCCCAGGAGGCACTGCACAACGCCCTCGTGCATGCCTCGCCCACGCGCGTCACGGTGTCGCTCGGCTTCGAGGAGTCGCTCGTGCACCTGTCGGTGACGAACGACGGCACCGGCTTCGACCCGGGGTTCTCCCCCGACCACACCCAACTGGGCCTGCGGGGGATGCGCGAGCGCGCCGCGCTGCTCGGGGGCACCCTCACCATCGACTCGTCGCCCGACGGGAAGACCTGCGTGACGGCCATCGTTCCGCTGCGGCTCGCGAGCGGTGCCGGCGGTGCCGAGCGCTGCGAACCCGTCGACGCGGCGGCACCCGCTCCGGAGGACCCGGGAGGCGCCGGGGACTGAGCCGAGCTCGACGCCGGTCGGCGACAGGCCCGCCCGACGAGCACGGAGCCGGCCCGACGTGCCGCGGGAGCTAGACGCCGGCGGGGACGCCAGGGCGGGCACCCGCCTCCGGTGCCCGGCTGGCCGAGCTGTCGTCGCCATCACTGTGGCCGTCGCCGTCGCCGTCGTCACGGGCCCGGGCCCGGGCCTGAGCCCGGGCGCGTGCGCCCACGGACACCCCCTGCCAGAGGGCCAGTGCCAGGAGGACGAAGAGCGGCCCGGCGTTCGGGTCGGTGCCGCTCCCGGTCAGGATCCCGCCGAGCTGCTGGCCCACGACCCAGAAGACGAGCGAGGCGGCGATGCCCGCGGCGAGCGCCACATTGGGACGCCGGGCGAGGACGCCGACGCCGATGGCCGCCTCGGCCACGGCGAGCGCGATCGCCGCGGCGGCACCGCGCGTGCCGACCAGGTGGGCGGCGGCCGTCGCCAGGGAGGCCAGCGCGTGGGGCTCGCCGGCGGCACCGCCACGGATCGCCGAGCTGACCGCAGCGTCGGACCGGTTGGCCGGCAGCACCTGGAGGAGCGCGCCGCCGACCCACAGGACGACCCACGCGGCCCGGCCGGCCGCCGCGCC
>JAJZJY010000070.1 GCA_021809885.1 Actinomycetes bacterium | reverse complement strand
GGTGCTCGCCGACGCCGCCGGCGGCGTACCCGGCGTGGGGACGGACGTGCGCCCCCGCGCCACCCGGCTGCCGGCACGCAAGCTGTGGATCGCGTTCGCCGTCGCCGCCAGCGGCACGATCGTCGTGGACCACGGCGCCCTGACGGCGCTCACCACGCGCGGCGTGTCGCTCCTGCCGGCCGGGGTGACGGGCGTCGAGGGGACCTTCGACGCTGACGATGCCGTCGCCCTGGCGGGACCCGACGGGGCGGTGTTCGCCAAGGGCATCTCCCGCTACAGCGCCGGGCGGCTGGAGGAGCTCGCCGGCCGGCGCACAACGAGCCTCCCCGACGACGTCCCCCACGAGGTCGTCCATCGGGACGATCTGGTGCTGCTGCCCTGATGGGGTAGAACACCAGCCGGACCCGACCCGCGAAGGAGGCCGCAGGTGCAACTCGGCATGGTTGGACTCGGGCGCATGGGCGCCAACATGGTGCGGCGCCTCACGCGCGCCGGGCACTCCTGCGTCGTCTACGACGTCAACCCCGGAGCTGTCACGGCCCTCGAGTCCGAGGGTGCGACCGGCGCAGGGTCGCTGGGGGAGCTCGTAGGCAAGCTGGACCCTCCCCGGGCGGCGTGGGTCATGGTGCCGGCGGCGTTCACGGGCCAGACGATCGACCAGCTCGCCGCCGTCATGCGGGAGGGGGACATCATCATCGACGGCGGCAACTCGCACTACCAGGACGACATCCGCCGTGCCGGTGCCCTCTCCGGGAAGGGGATCCACTTCGTCGACTGCGGCACGAGCGGCGGGGTGTTCGGTCTGGAGCGCGGCTACTGCCTGATGATCGGCGGTGAGGACGACGTCGTCCGGCGCCTCGACCCCATCTTCGGGGCCATCGCGCCCGGCATCGACGCCGCACCCCGCACCGAGGGCCGTACCGGCGAGCCGTCCACCGCCGAGCGCGGCTACCTCCACTGCGGCCCCAACGGCGCTGGCCACTTCGTGAAGATGGTGCACAACGGGATCGAGTACGGGATCATGGCCGCCTACGCCGAGGGTCTCGACATACTTCACAAGGCGGGCATCGGCGCCGAGGACAAGGGCGGTGGGGACGCCGAGACCGCCCCACTCGAGCATCCGGAGCTCTACCGCTACGAGATGGACACCGCTGAGATCGCAGAAGTGTGGCGGCGTGGGAGCGTCATCTCCTCCTGGCTGCTCGACCTGACCGCCCACGCCCTGCGCCAGGACCCCACCCTGGGTGGCTTCGAGGGCCGGGTGTCGGACTCCGGGGAGGGACGCTGGACCATCCACGCCGCCATCGACGTCGGGGCGCCCGCCAACGTCCTCACAGCCGCCCTCTACGAGCGTTTCAGCAGCCGTGGTGAAGCCGACTTCGCCGATCGCATCCTGTCGGCGATGCGCAAGGAGTTCGGCGGCCACGACGAGAAGCCCGGTGCCTGAGCGGCCCGAGGTTGTTCAGCCCTCCTCGGCGTCCTCGGGCACTGCCTCGCCTTGCGCCGGCACCGCCGGCGCCGTCCCCTCGCCCAGCTCGCCGGTCGCCGTCGTCCCGGGGGCGAGGGCCGCGCCCGCCGCTCCCTGACCCGCCGTTCCCTGACCCGCCGTTTCCAGTGCCATCTGGGCGCGGATCTGGTCGAGGCGGGATTGCGCCTGGGCGCCGACCACCGCCTGTTGGACCTCGAGCATGCGGGACTCGACGGTGGCGTTGCCGAGCTCCGAGGTGCCGATCGCCTTGGCGTAGCGAGCCTCGATCTTCTCCCGCACCTGATCCAGGCTGGGCACGTCGGAGCCGACAGTCTGGTTGAGCTGCGTGGTGGCGGCGTTGAGCTGCTCTTGCATCTTCGCCTGCTCGAGCTGGTTGAGGAGCTTGTTGCGCTCCGCCAGCTGCTGCTGCAGCCGGTTGGAGTTCTGCTGCACGGCCGCCTTCGCCTGATCGGAGGCCTGCGCTGTCTGCAGGCTGCTCTGCTTCAGGTCCTCGACTCGCTGTTCGATGGCCACCAGCTGGTTGGCGAACCCCTCCGCCGCCTGGTTGTACTGGGCTGCCTTGTCGGTGTCGCCGGCTGCGGCTGCCTGCTGGGCGAGCGTCAGGGCCTGGCGCGTCGACTGGTTGGTCCGCCCCAGGTCGTCCATGGCCCGGTTCAGCTGCAGCTCGGTTCGCTTCTGGCGGGCTATGACGTTGGCGGCCTGCTCGACGAGGAGGCGGTGCTGGTCCTGGACCTCCTGGATCGCCTGTTCGAGCTGGATCTTGGGATCGGCGCGCTCCTCCAGCCGGTTGTTGATCTTGGCGGTCTGGTACTTCCACTGGCGCCTGAGACCTTTGAACATGTCACCAATGGTAGGGCCGGCACCAGCGACGGCGTATGCTCGCAGCGGTGCGTTGGGACCTGGCGGAGCTCGGCGGGCGGGCCGTCGCCGCCGCCCGGGAGCTGGCGTTGGCGTCCACATCGGCGAAGGACGCGGCGCTGGCGTCGGCTGCCGACCTGCTCGAGGGGCACAGCGACGAGCTCATCAGCTCCAACGTCGAGGACCTGGATCGGGCGCAGGGCTCCGGGCTCACGCCCGCTGCCCTCGACCGCCTGCGGCTCACGCCCGAGCGCGTCCACGACCTGGCGTCGGGGCTCCGCGGCGTCGCCCGCCTAGCCGACCCTGTCGGCCAGACCGTCGCCGGGTGGCTGCGGCCGGACGGTCTCGAGATCCGCCAGGTGCGGGTCCCGCTCGGCGTCGTCGGCATCATCTACGAGAACCGACCCAACGTCACGAGCGACGCCGCCGGTCTCTGCCTGAAGTCCGGCAACGCCGCGCTCCTGCGCGGGAGCTCCGCCGCTATCAGCTCCAACCGGGCGATCGCCGCCGTCCTTCGCGAGGCGTGCCGCAAGGCCGGCCTCCCTGCCGACGCCGTGCAACTCGTGGAGGACACGAGCCGGGAGGGCGCCGTCGCCTTCATGCGGCTGCGGGGGATGATCGACTGCCTGGTGCCCCGGGGCGGCCCGGCGCTCATCGCCGCGGTGGTCGACAACGCGACCGTCCCCTACGTGATCGACGGGGACGGCAACTGCCATGTCTACGTGGACCGCTCCGCCGACGTGGACATGGCCGTCTCCATCGTGGCCAACGGCAAGACGCAGCGCCCCGGCGTGTGCAATGCGACGGAGTCGATCGTCGTGCACCGTGACGTCGCCGCCAGGTTCCTCACCCGCCTCGCCCCGGCGCTCGACGGCGTCGAGCTCGTCGGCGACGAAGAGGCGCGCAAGCTGCTCGGCTCCGATCGGGTCGCTGCCGCCGAGGAGTCCGACTGGGGTCGGGAGTACCTCGATCTGCGCCTGTCGGTGCGGATCGTGGGCAGCCTCGACGAGGCCATCGCCCACATCCGCCTGTACGGCACCGGCCACACCGAAGCGATCGTGACCGGCGACCGGGCGGCCGCTCGGCGCTTCCAACGGGAGGTCGACGCCGCCGTGGTGGCCGTGAACGCGTCGACGCGGTTCACCGACGGTGAGCAGTTCGGCTTCGGGGCCGAGATCGGCATCAGCACCCAGAAGCTCCACGCCCGCGGTCCGATGGGCCTGCTCGCCCTCACCACCACCAAGTACCTCCTGGACGGCGACGGCCACACCCGTCAGTAGGTGCTCGCCAGCCAGCCGGTAGACTCGATCGACGCGACGCCCCCTGCAAGGCGAGGGTCGCCACCGACACGAGCCATGGGACGTCGCCACCGGTGCCCCCGCACCCGGCAGGACCCGGTTGTGTCGCGGCGAGCTCGTCTGGTCACCAGGCGTCTCCGGCCTTGGAAGGACAGATGCCGTGACCACTGCCGTGCCTCGCTTCGATGGTCCCGCCGACGTCAGGCGTGGGCTGCGCCAGGTCGAGTACCTCGCCGACGAGGGGATTGCCGGGGTGGTGTTCCTCGCCGAGCGGTTGGCAAAGCCGGTGCTCGTCGAGGGACCGGCCGGGACAGGCAAGACCCAACTCGCGAAGTCCGTGGCGGAGCTCACCGGTGCCCGTCTCATCCGGCTCCAGTGCTACGAGGGTCTCGACGAGTCCAAGGCTCTCTACGAGTGGAACTACCGCAAGCAGCTGCTGCGGATCCAGGCCCAACGCCTCGGTGAGGACAGCGGCGCGACCTGGAGCGACATCGAGGAGGACATCTTCTCCGAGCCGTTCCTTCTCACCCGCCCACTCCTCGAAGCGATCCGCGCCGACGACCCGGTCGTGCTGCTCATCGACGAGGTGGACCGCGTCGAGGTGGAGACGGAGGCTCTGCTGCTCGAGATCCTCTCGGACTACCAGGTGTCCATCCCGGAGCTGGGCACCGTAGCCGCCAAGCAGATCCCGCTGGTGTTCCTCACGTCCAACAACACCCGGGAGTTGTCGGAGGCCCTGAAGCGGCGCTGCCTGTTCCTGCACATCGACTACCCCGACCTCGATCGGGAGAAGGAGATCGTGCAGGTGCGCGTCCCTGGCATCGCTGACGACCTCGCTGACCAGATCGTGCGCATCGTCCGCTCCATCCGGGCGCTCGACCTGAAGAAGGCGCCGTCGGTCTCCGAGACCCTCGACTGGGCGCGGACGCTCCTGCTGCTCGGTACCCGCCACGTCGACACCGAGACGGCTACGGGAACGTTGCATGTCCTGCTCAAGTACCAGTCGGACATCGAGAAGGCCGCCAAGGACCTGGCGACCTCCGCCAGCAGGTAGCCGTGGAGGGCGGGGACTTTCTCCTCGAAGAGCTTCCGAGGGGCAGTTCGGCCGGGCTGCTCGGCACTGTCGCCGGATTCGTGACCGAGTTGCGCAACGCCGGGATCCCCGTCAGCCTGACCGAGAACTTGGACGCCGTGGAAGCCCTGCGCCACATACCCCTCGCCGACCGGGGTGCAGTCAAGTACGCGATGGCGGCCACGATGGTGAAGAACGACGCCCACTGGAAGGCCTTCGAGACCGTCTTCGACGTCTACTTCGCCTACAGGGGAGCCGAGTACCGCCTCGGGGAGAGCCCTGAGGACCAAGAGGGCGAGGAGTTGGTCCGAGCACTGCTCGGCACCGGACCTGGCGACGGAGGTGGTATGGAGGCCCTCAGCGCCGAACAGCTCGCCGAGCTTCTCTACCGGGCCCTGCGCGAAGGTGACCGAGCCCTGCTCGCCGCCGTCGCCCGCGCCGCCGTCCTCCGCTACGCCGGCATGGAGCCGGGCCGCCCCGTCGGTGGGACCTACTACCTGTACCGGACCCTGCGCCAGCTCGACCTCGACACCGTCCTCGGCCGCCTGCTGGACCAGTCCGCTCCCGACTTTCCGGGATCGGACCTCGACGACCGCCTGCTGCGGGAGGAGTACGAGAGCCGCCTCGACATGCTGCGGCGAGAGGTGGAGGCGGAGATCCGCCGGCGCCTGGTCGCCGACCGCGGCGCCGACGCGGTCGCCAAGTCGGTCCGCAAGCCCCTCCCCGACGACATCGACTTCATGCATGCCAGCCGTGAGGAGCTCGTCGCCCTCCGCAAGGCGATCGCGCCATTGACCCGGAAGTTGGCGGTGCGGCTGGCCCGGAAGCGACGCCACGGCCGGCGCGGTGCCCTCGACTTCCGCCGCACCGTCCACCACTCGCTCAGCTTCGGCGGCGTGCCCGCCGATCCCAAGTTCAAGCAGCCACGCCCGTCGAAGCCGGCGATCATGGTCGTGGCCGACATCTCCGGCTCCGTCGCCGCTTTCGCCCGCTTCACCCTCCAGTTGGTGTACTCCCTCAACTCACAGTTCAGCCGGGTCCGATCGTTCGCCTTCATCGACGGCATCGACGAGGTCACGGACTACTTCAAGGGCACGGAGGACATCGGCGAGGCGATTCGCCGGGTCAACAGCGAAGCGGACGTCATCTGGGTGGACGGCCACTCCGACTACGGGCACGCCCTGGAGACCTTCTGGGAGCGGTGGGGTCGACAGGTGGACAGCCGCACCACGGTGCTGCTCCTCGGAGACGCCCGTAACAACTACCACGCGTCCCAGTCCTGGGTCCTCGCCGAGGTCGCCGGGCGTGCTCGTCACATGTACTGGCTGAACCCCGAACCACGTTCGTACTGGGACACCGGCGACTCCATCCTCGGCCAGTACGCCGTGCACTGTGACGGCACCTACGAGTGCCGCAACCTGAAGCAGCTGGAGCGGTTCGTCGAGCAGCTGGGGTGAGGGGCCCGGCGGGTGGCTGCTCCCGTCCTCGAAGTCGGGACCGGCTGACGGGCGTGAGGGGGCTGCACGAGCCCCACCTCCACGAGCCGCTTCGGGTGCACCCATCCGAGGCTGCCGGCTCATCGGAGGCTTTGGCCTGCCCCGCCCGGTTGGCCCGAGGATCCAAAGATATCCTTCGAGAGAGTGACCAGAGCCACGCCGGCCCGTCGCCCCAGAAGGTGGAGATCCGCCCGGCCCCCCAGGCCCAACCTCCCCCCAACAGCAGCCGCCGCAGCCCGGAATGGCCGGAGGGGTGGGAGGACGGAAGATCCAGAGGGACCGGCAGGGTCGGCAACGGGGCCATGGCCATCGCGTTGTTTGGGCAGTTGACCGCGATAATCGCAGACAACTGCCCAAACAACGTGCCGGAGCCCGCCTTCGGTTCCGGTGTGGACCGACATGTCCCATTCGACTGGGCGGCCCCGCCACGCTCAGGCGCTCGCCGCGGATCGACGCGCGGTGAGCGCGTCGCCGCCCGTCACCGCCCAGCTCAGGATTGCGAGTGCATGCGGCGGCGCTAGGGCTGGTCGTGCAGCCCGCACTCCGTCTTGTCGGAACCTGCCCAGCGCCCCGACCGCGGATCGGCGCCGGCCGAGACGGGTTGAGTGCATGGCGCGCAGCCGATCGACAGGTAACCCCGCTCGAGGAGCGGGTTGACGGGGATGTCGTGGTCGGCGATGTACCCGGCGACGTCCTGGTCGGTCCACGTGGCGATCGGGTTCACCTTGACGAGGCCCCGGAGGTCGCGGGCGACGATCGGGGCGCCGGCGCGGGTGTCGGCCTCCTGGCGGCGCAGCCCGCTCATCCACGCCAGCTTCCCCTGCAAGGCGCGGTCGAGCTGCTCCACCTTCGCCGCCGAACAGCAGTTGACCGGATCGAGCTGCCACAGCGGCTGCGGCTGCGGCGGCACGGTCATGATGCGCAGGTTGAGGCCGTAGCGCCGGCGGATGGTAGTAACCGTCTCGAGGGTCTCGGGGAAGTGGTACCGGGTGTCGATGAAGACCACCTCGATCGACGGCTCGACGTTTACCGCCAGGTCGATCAGTACTCCATCGGTCATGGACGCCGTCAGGCAGAGGTAGGGGTGGAACTGCTCCACGGCCCATCTGATGATGGCGGCCGGCGGTTGGCGCTCGAAGTCGGCGTCGAGCCGGGCGATGTCGTCATCGGACAGATCGTCACCTGGAAACCTTCCCGGCGCATCCTCGGCGGTGGCGTCGTGAGGGCGGCCGGGGGGGTTGAGGGTGGTCATCCGGCTCCGCACTCTCCTTGGCTGACCTCGGACACCTTCGGCCCGGTCCTGCCCAAGTCTAGGTAGTCTCCCGGGCCGTGCCCCGGAATCCGGCCACTCGTCGTAGCCGGCCGCCGGTCACGCCCGCAGCAGATCGGCGACGCGGAACGCCAGGTCCAGCGACTGGCGCCCGTTGAGCCGAGGGTCACAGGTTGTCGTGTACCGCAGCTCGAGGTCGTCCTCGCCGATGGCCTCCGAGCCGCCGAGACACTCCGTCACGTTGTCGCCGGTCAACTCGATGTGCACGCCGCCCGGCCAGATGCCCTCCGCCCGGCAGGCGCCGAAGAACCCCGAGATCTCGGTGATCACATCCTCGAACTGGCGGGTCTTGCGGCCGCCGGGTCCGGTGTAGGTGTTGCCGTGCATGGGGTCACAGGCCCAGACGACAGGATGCCCGGCGCCGCGCACCGCCGAGAGCAGCGGCGGCAGGGTCTTGCCGACGAGGCCGGCGCCCATGCGGCTCACGAGCGTCAGCCGGCCGGCGACGCGCTCGGGATCGAGCCGGCCGCAGAGCGCCACCACCTCCTCCGGGGTCGCCTCGGGGCCGATCTTCGCACCCAGGGGATTGGCGATGCCGGCCAGGAACTCGACGTGCGCCCCGTCGAGCTGGCGGGTCCGCTCGCCGACCCAAAGCAGGTGGGCGGAGGTGTCGTACCAGTCGCCGGAGAGCGAGTCGCGCCGGGTCATCGCCTCCTCGTAGCCGAGGATCAGCGCCTCGTGGCTGGTCCAGAAATCGACCTGGTGGAGATCCTTCTCGTCGCCGAGGTTGATGCCGCAGGCCCGCATGAACCGGAGGGCACGCTCGATCTCGTCGGCGACGGCGGCGTAGTGGCGGCCGCCGGGGCTGCTCGCCACGAACTCCTGGTTCCACACGTGCACCTGGGAGAGGTCGGCGTACCCGCCCTTGGTGAACGCCCGGAGCAGGTTGAGCGTCGACGCCGACTGGTGGTAGGAGCGCAGGAGCCGCCCGGGGTCGGGGGTACGGGCCTCGACGGTCGGGGCGTCGTCGTTGACGATGTGGCCGCGGAAGGCCGGGAGCTCGACGCCGTCGACGACCTCGGTCGGCGACGAGCGGGGCTTGGCGAACTGGCCGGCGATGCGCCCGACCTTCACCACCGGCACCCCGCCGGCATAGGTGAGCACGACCGCCATCTGCAGTATGACCTTCAGCTTGTCGCGGATCGTGTCAGCGCCGAAGTCGGCGAAGGACTCGGCGCAGTCTCCGGCTTGGAGGAGAAAGGCCTCGCCGTGGGCGACTCCAGCCAGGGATCGACGGAGGCTGGCCGCCTCGCCGGCGAACACGAGGGGCGGGAGGGTCGACAGCTCCTTCAATGCCTGCTCGAGCGTGTGAGTATCCGGCCAGTCCGGCTGTTGTGCCGCCGGCCGGCCGCGCCAGCTGTCCGGGGTCCAGGTGTGCACACCACCAGCGTGACCGATCGGCGGCCCGTCCGCCAGCAGGGCTCCGGCTGCCGCTCGGCGGTAGCCGCTAGGGTGCCATGAGGTGGGCCGGCGCATCGGGATCTTCGGGGGTACCTTCGACCCGATCCACGTCGGCCACCTCGTCGCCGCCGTGAACGCCAAGCACGCCCTGGCCCTCGACCGGGTCGTCCTCATGGTGGCCAACGTGCCGTGGCAGAAGGCCGGTGTCCGGGCCGTCACAGGTGCCGAGGATCGGTATGCCCTCGTCGAGGCGGCCGTCGGTGACGTGCCGGGCCTCGAGGCCGGGCGCCACGAGATCGACCGGGGTGGTGAGTCCTACACGGCCGAGACCCTGCAGGAGCTGGCTGACGACCAGCCCGACGCCGAGCTGTTCGTGGTCGTCGGTTGGGACGTCGCCGGTGAGCTGGCTACCTGGGAGCGGATCGAGGACGTCAAGCGGCTGGCCACGCTGGTCATCGTGAACCGGCCGGGGACGGGTCGGCCCAGCGGCCTCGACGGTGTGGGATGGCGGGTCGAGGAGGTCACGGTCCCCAACCTCGAGATCTCGAGCACCGACCTCCGGACTCGGGCGGCCGACGGCCGGCCCCTCGACTACCTGGTGCCCGAAGCCGCCGTCCGCGTCATCCGGGCTCGCGGTCTATACGCTGATGAATAGATGACCACGGCCCGCCCAGCGGTCCCCCCCGCCGGCACCCGGGAGCAACGGCGCGTGCAGCGCCGGCGGCTCATGCGGGAGCAGTTCTTGGTCGTCGTCGTCCTGGTGGTCGCCTTCCTCGTCACCGTGTTGTTGCTCGGCCTGCAGTGGCTGCACGCCGGTCAGCCCGGTGCCCGCCCGGTCGGCGTGCCGGCGCCCGTCCACTTCATGGAGGTTGCTCGAATGTCTGTTGCGGTGACCCGCCGGTGAGCGCACCTGCCTCGCTCGATGTCGTCAAGCGCTGGGCCACAACTGCCGCCCGGGCGGCGTCGGACAAGCAGGGCCGGGACACTGTCGTCCTCGCCGTCGGCCGAGTGCTCGCCATCACCGACGCGTTCGTGATCACGAGCGGGGCCAATCCCCGCCAGGTGCACACGATCGCCGAGGAGGTCGAGGGACGGGTCAAGCGTGTCGGGGGTCCCGCCCCCTTGCGCATCGAGGGTATGCAGGATGCTCGATGGGTGCTCATGGACTATGGCGACTTCGTGGTGCACGTGATGCTCGAGGAAGCCCGGGATTTCTACGCTCTCGAGCGCCTCTGGGGCGATGGCGAGCGCTGGGACTGGGAGGAGCGGGCCCCGGCCCTCGCTATCGGCGAGTAGCGGGCTGCCTCCGGCGGCGTCCGGGCCGTCCGACCCGGTCAGGCGGAGAGCGGCAGCTTTTGGAAGTCCTGCCGCTGCCAGGTCAGCCCGGCCGAGTAGGTCATGAGCAGTTCCGACCCGGCGGGGGAGGTGACCACGGCGATGCCCTGGGAGGAGTTCTCGAAGCCGAGGTTGCTCACGGTTCCTGACCCCCGCCAGACGGGCGCCCACCGGGAGCCGGCACTTTCGCTCACCTCGATGACCGTCCGGCCATCGAGCCGGCCCGCTACGGCGAGGGTGGTGTTGGATGCGGCGGCGAACGCCTGCACCCGCAGACCCGACGGCAGCCGCCCCATGCTCGTCCAGGTGCTCCCGCCGTCGGCGGAGTAGTAGACGGCGGCACCGGCAGCACCGGTCGGCGCCTGGCACTCGGCGAAGAGATCCTGCGCCTTGACGGCGGCGACCCTGACACGGATGCCGGGGCCGCACTGCCCACCCACCGGGACCCAGCTCGCCCAGCGTCCAGAAGGGCCGAGGCGCGCGCCGGCGACAAACGTGGGGGCGTTGGCGACGATCCAGCCGGCGTTGCCCTGCAGCACGAGCTGGGTGGACGGGTTGGAGCCGCTGGCCGGCAGGGTCGCGCTCACCGGCCGCCATATCGCGGAGGACTGCGGGGAGGAGATCATCGTCAGGCCCGCCGGCGACCCCCGGAAGACGGCCGCCTCGGCACGCCGCTGGGTCGCTTCCAGCGACAGGACCTCCCCACCCTGGGTCTGGGCCTGGCCAACGGCCTGCCAGGTGGCCCCCTGGTTGGCAGTCCACCAGAGCACGTACTGGGTACCGACGCGCCCGTA
>JAJZJY010000069.1 GCA_021809885.1 Actinomycetes bacterium | reverse complement strand
TGCCTGGTGCGGGTGCCCAAGGTCATCCTGGGCGAGGAGACCGCCCGGCTGCTCGGCTCGTTCGTCGTCGCCAAGGTGTGGCAGACCGCGACGCATCGGGCCCGGCTCGGCCAGGCCGCCCGGGTCGACGCCTCGCTCGTCGTAGACGAAGCCCAGAACTTCCTCCACCTGCCGCGCTCCTTCGACGAGATGCTCGCCGAGGCGCGGGGCTACCGGCTCTCCATGGTCCTCGCCCACCAGCACTTGGGCCAGCTCCCCAAGGACCTGCGCGACGCGGTGTCGGCGAACGCCAGGACCAAGGTGTGGTTCTCCATGTCCCCCGAGGACGCCCACGCGCTCGCCCGCCACGTCGCCCCCGAGGTCTCCGAGCACGACCTCTCCCACCTCGGCGCCTACACCGCGGCAGCTCGGCTCGTGGTCGGCGGTGAGGAGACCCCCGCCTTCACCCTTCGTACCCGCCCCGCGCCACCGCCCCAGCCCGGCCGGGCCGACGCAGTCCGGGCCGCCAACCGGGCCGCTCACCATCGGCCCAAGCCGGCAGCCGCCATGCCCCTGGCCGGGCGGACGCTTCCCGCCGCGTCCCTCGGTCGCTCCGGGTCAGGCGGACAACCCGAGAGGGACACCTTCCGCCATCGCGAAGCCACCGTGCGTGGCGTCGCCGGCGGCGTCTCCGATGTCCCCTCCGATGTCCGCAGTGGGCTCCGCCATGGGCTCCATGAAGGGCTCCAGGATGGGCTCCGTCCTGGATTGGAGCCCTCGGATCCGCCCGAACCACCAGCACCGGGCGCCAAGGAGGGCTCCGTCGCGTCGGCGGACTCAAGGGGTAGGTGGGTATGAGCTCGCTCGATAGCGCCGGCCGGGGGCCGGTCCGCATGGCGTCGGATGCAGCCGAGTCGGCCTCGGCTGGTGTCGGTGCGTCGTCGCGGGCAGCTGGTCGGCTCGCCACGGGATCGGCGCTAGCTCCGCTCGGCAGCGCTCGGCCGTCGCCAGCCCAGTCGTCGCCAGCCCGGCTGTCCGCAACACGGCGGTCGCCAGCTCAGCCCTCGTCCGCGTCGTCGTCGGCAGGTGGTCCGGCGCCGTCAGGCGCTCCGCATCCCGCCTCGCCGGCAAGGAGCAGCGGTCCGCTCCGCAGCGGATCGACCGGGCCTGCCCGCCACGGCTGGAGGGACAGCGAGGCTCGGGTGCTGGCGATCGTCGGCCGGCTCACCGAACGCGACCGGCAGGTGTGCCGGCTCCTCGACGACCATCGTGTCCTCACCACCGCCCAGGTCGCCGACGTCGGCTTCACCGGGGAACGCCGGGCCCGGATGCGGCTATCCGAGCTGTACGCCCTCGACATCCTCGACCGCTTCCGACCCCAGACCTGGGGGAGCCCATCGCCGTTCCACTGGGTCCTCGGCCCGCTCGGCGCCGCGCTCGTCGCCGCGGAGACCGGCACCGACCCCGCCGATCTCGCCTGGCGCAGGAGCCTCACCCACGACCTTGCCGCCAGCCAGCGCCTCGCCCATCTCGTCGGGACCAACGGCTTCTTTACCGGCCTGCTCCGCTCGGCGCGCACCCGGCCCGGCTGCTACCTCGACGAGTGGTGGTCCGAGCGGCGCTGCGCCAAGCAGTGGGGCGAGGTCGTGCGCCCCGACGGCTACGGCGTGTGGAGCGAAACCGACACCTCACTCCCGTTCCTCCTCGAGTACGACAACGGCACCGAACGCCTCGAGCGACTCGCCGCCAAGCTCCCCGGCTACGCCCAACTGGCCGCCGCCGCCGGGCATCCCAACTGGGTCCTGTTCAGCTTCGGAAGCCCACGGCGAGAGCGCGACGCCCGCAGGGCGCTCCACCACCCCGGCGTCCCGGTCGCGACCGCGTCGCGCACCCCCGGTGTCGCCCCCGACGCCGCCATCTGGCTCCCCGCCTCGAACGGCGGCGGGCGGCTCCGCCTCGCCCAGCTCGCCCAGCTCCCGTCACCCCGACCGTGAGCATCAGCCTCGACGACACCGCCACGTCTGGGATCGCCACCAAGCTCGCCGCGGGGGCAGCCGGGCTCGGCTTGCTCGTCGCTCTGCTCGCGGCGGCGGCCGGGGCGGGGATCGCGTCGCTCCTCGGCGGTGGGGGCACCACCCCCTCCGCGACGGCCACCGCAGCCATCCCTCCCGCCATGCTCACCTTGTACCAACAGGCCGCCACCACCTGCCCAGGGCTCCCCTGGACGGTGCTCGCCGCCATCGGCACCGTCGAATCCGACAACGGCCAGTCGACCCTGCCAGGTGTCCACTCGGGGGTCAACTTCGCCGGGGTCGCGATGGGCCCGATGCAGTTCGAGCCCGCCACCTTTGCCGCCTTCGACGAGCCGGTCCCACCCGGGGGCGCCAACCCACCCAGCCCGTACGATCCGACCGACGCCGTGTATACGGCGGCACGGATGCTGTGCGCCAACGGGGCGGCCGACGGGGCCGACTTGTCAGCTGCGGTGTTCCAGTACAACCACGCGTCCTGGTACGTCAATGAGGTCCTCGCCCTCGCCCACTCCTACGGCCAGAGCCAAGCCCGGACCGTGGCTGCCGGCACCGCCGGGGGCGTGGCGCTCGACTGGGCGCTCGCCCAAGTCGGCACGCCGTACATCTGGGGCGGTGAGACCCCCGGCGTCGGCTTCGACTGCTCCGGCCTCGTCCAGGCCGCCTACCGGGCCGCCGGCGTCGCCCTGCCCCGGGTCGCCCAGAACCAGTACGACGCGGGGTCGCTGGTGCCGGCGGGAGCGCCGCTTCAGCCGGGCGACCTTGTGTTCTTCGGTCAGGGTCCGGCACAGGTCACCCACGTCGGGATCTACGTCGGCGTCCAGGGTGGCCAGGCCGTCATGGTCGATGCGCCACACACCGGCGCAAAGGTGCGCGTCGAGCCGTTCCCGGCGACCATCGGCGCGAGCTGGGGGGCCAACACGTACCTCGGGGCGACCTCGCCAGTTGGGTAAGACGAAACGAGTCGGAGGCAGCGGCAGCGCAGCGAAGGTACGCTGTCGAATGAGGAGGGCTCGCCATGAGCTTCGAGCGGATAACTATAGAGCCAGGGAAAATGGGCGGCCAGCCGTGCATCCGTGGCCTGCGGATCCCCGTCGCCACGCTGGTTGCGATGGTCGCAGACGGGATGAGCAGCGACGAGGTGGCGGCCGCGCTTCCCGAGATCGAAACTGCTGACGTGGCCGAGGCCCTGCACTATGCGGCCGCAGTGCTCGAGGAGCGTCTGGTCCCGCTGCTCGATCCCGCTTGAGGTTCCTGGTCGACCAGTGTCTCTCTGGCGACCTGGCCGAAGGCCTCGTCGCAGCCGGACACGACGCAGTGCACGTGGCCGCCTACGGGCTGTCTCGGGCGGACGACGACGAGATCCTCGCTCGGGCTGCTCACGAGGGCCGGGTGCTGATCTCGGCTGACACCGACTTCGGCGGGCTCCTCGCCGCCCGGGGTGCCACGCTGCCCTCGGTGATCCTGTACCGACGCCGGACACGCCGCCGTCCACACGAGCAGGTGATGGTGCTCCTTGCCAACCTGGGTGCCATAGAAGACGACCTCAACGCTGGAGCGATCGCCGTCATCGACGACCGAGGCATTCGAATCCGCCGGCTGCCTATCGGCGGGTAGCACCCGCCGCGCCGACACCGGTGGCGATCAATCAACAGTGCCGCTGTCCGATTGCCGCAGGTTCCGAATGTCGCGTCTTCACCAGTCGACTGATCACGAGCCGGCGGCGGCACCTCAGCCGAGGACCTCTGAGTGGCAGCCTTCTCGGTGGGGGCCACCGTCGGCCATTGCGCCGCATTCGGGACACACCAGGTGCAGCCAGCATGCGGCTTCTCCACCCTGGTCGGGAGCAGCGTGCGGCGGCGGTGGCGCCGCGGGTTCGTCGCTGCGGGTGTGATGATCGCTGTCAACCCCTGACGCCCCGAGATGCCCAGGCGTGGCGACGGCCAGGAATTCGACGCGGAAGCGGACCGGCCCGAGCGGGCGCACCTCGTGTACCAGCTCGGGCGGGATCGCCTGGGTCGCGCCGGGTCCGAGCTCGACCTCGAGGGGCGGCTCGCTCGACATCGCGAAGCGCAGCCGCCCCTCGTGCACCACGATCCGCCCCCACGTGCCAGCGCCGAGGCGGTGCGCACGGCCCAGCCCAGCCGGCATGGACTGTCGGTCCCACTCGGGGCTGGAGCGGACAAGACGCAGACCGTCGGGCGCTTCGGCCCGATCGCAAAGCGGGCAGCCGAGCAGCGTCCCGAGCCTGGCCTTCCGTCCCGCGTCGTCGGTCACCCAGGCTCGGAGCTGGAACGGGGGACGGTGACGGACATGCTGGCCGTGGCCACAGGAGAGCTCCGCCACCCAGTCGCCCTCGTCGTCTTGGTGGTAGCCGATGATCGCACGTTCCACTGCGACCAGCGTATGCCAGGCTTCTCCAAGACCCGTGCAGCGTCCAACGCGTTTGCGTCGCGGCTGGCTGGCGTGGCGCGTCGGGCGGGCGAGGCCGGTGCTGCCACCGTTGCCGCCACGGGCCCGGTCACCGGTTGAGCTGCGCCCCGAAGCGATCGAGCGCAAGTTGCGGCGCCTTGGGCCGAGAAGGAGGAGATCTCACCGGCTCGTAGCCTGGCGGGGATGCTCTTCACCGTCGGCCACGGCACCCTCGAGCTCGCCGAGTTCACCGCCCTGCTGGTCGACGCCGGGGTCTCGAGCCTGCTCGACGTGCGCTCCTTCCCGGGCAGTCGCCGCCTCCCGCATTTCGGCCGTGAGGCGATGGCCTGCTCGGTCCCCGCCGCCGGTGTGCGCTACGAGTGGAGGCCGGCGCTTGGGGGGCGGCGAAAACCTCAGCCCGGCTCGGCGAACGTGGCCTGGCGGAACCCGTCGTTCCAGGCCTATGCCGACTACATGACGACGGCCCCTTTCCTCGACGCCCTCGACCGGCTCGTGGCCGACGCCACCAAGGCCAACGTGGCGGTGATGTGCTCGGAGTCGGTTTGGTGGCGCTGCCACCGCCGTCTCATCGCGGATGCCGTCGTGCTGCTGCGTGACAGCGAGGTTTGGCATCTCTTCCACGACGGGCGGCTCCAAGCCCACCCGCCAACGCCCGAGGCCCGCATCGATCCGAGCGGCATCCTCGTCTACGACGTCGGCACGACCCCGAGGCTGCCAGGCTGACCCGGCCCGGAACGGTATGGCCGACCACGGCTGACCCGCGAGCGGGCGGCGACGGTCATACAGCCCTGGAAGCCGGGAGTGACCTGGTTGGTGCGTCGCTGACCGAGCCCCGCTGAGCCCACGGGGCCCTTGCTTCGCTTGCCCTGTTGAGGTCTCATCCACCGTGTACCGCTAGAGGAGCGTGTGTCGACCGAGGGAGGAGCCGCTATGTGGCGAGTCGCCATCTATGCACGAGAGGCCCCCGGGCGCGTCGGGCGCCGCCGGCTGGATCGCCAGGTCGCCGGCCTCGCCGCCAAGGTGGCCCGCCAGCCCGGCTTGGGTCATGTCGCCAGCTACGGCGCCCTGTCCCTCAGCGGTTACCGGCCGGGACTTGCCCGGCTGCTTGCCGACGCGCCGGACCGCTTCGACGTGGTCGTCGTCGACGGCTACTGCCGTATTTCCCCCAACCGCCGCCAGCTCGCCTCCATCCTCGACCAGCTGCGCTGGGCCGGGGTGGGGGTTGTGGTGCTGGAGCCCTCGGCCGGTCACCGGTTCGCGAAACTGGTGGCGAACCTCGCCCTCGCCGATCTGATCGGCGAAGCCGCGCGCTGATCCAGGGGCGTCTCCTCCGCCACCCATGCCACAGCAGGCAGCTGGTGTGCCGCCCGCCTGGCGGCCGCGGTAGCAGAGACGGCTCCACCGGGCGGGGCGGGGCGAGGATGGCGCCGCCTCTCGCTCTACCCAGCCGGGTGGCAAGCTGACCCGGTGCGCGACATCGCGGCCACGGGCTTCACCGGCGAGGGGCAAGACCGTGCCGAACGGCAGGGCCGCGTCGAACCACACGGCGCCCAGAGAGCAGCAGGCGACCTGGCATGCGGCTCGGCGCTGCGAACAGCCGATCCTGGCATCGAGACGCGAGCGTGGCGCGACCGGTGACCTCGCGCCTTGCCGGGCTGGTGCGTCGGCCGGTGATCGTGGCCCCGATGGCGGGCGGTCCGTCGACCCCCCGGCTCGTCGTCGCCGCTGCCGAGGCGGGCGCTTTGGGGTTCCTCGCCGCCGGCTACAAGCCGCCGGCTGGGGTGGCCGAGCAGATCGCTGCGGTGCGTGCCGGCACCGACGAGGCGTTCGGGGTGAACGTCTTCGTCCCCGGCATCCCGACGGTCGAACCCGATGGGGTGCGCCGCTATCTGAGCGACCTTGAACCCGACGCGGCGCGCCTCGGCGTCGGCCTCGGCGAGGCGCGCTTCGACGACGACGGCTACGAGGACAAGCTGTCCGCGCTGATCGCCGATCCGGCGGCGGTGGTGAGCTTCACCTTCGGCTGCCCCTCCGCCGAGGTAGTCCGGGCGCTGCAGGAGGCAGGCAGCTCGGTGGTCGTGACGGTGACCTGCCCCGAGGAGGCCGCCGTGGCTGTCGCTGCGGGCGCAGGCGGGCCGTGCGCCCAAGGGGTCGAAGCCGGCGCCCACCGGGGCAGCTTCACCGACGACGACACCTGGCGGAGCGACTACCGCCTCGTCGACCTGCTCGAAACGTTGGAAGGGGTGGGTGACGTGGCGGTCTTCGCCGCCGGGGCGGTCATGCTCCCCAGCCAGCTCGCCGAGGTGCTCGACCACGGCGCGGTCGCCGCCCAGTGCGGCACCGCGTTCTTCCGCTGCCCCGAGAGCGGCGCCCACAGTTTGCACAAGGCCGCGCTGGCCGACGGGCGCTACGCCACCACGGCGGTCACCCGGGCCTTCAGCGGCCGTCCGGCAAGGGCGCTGGTCAACCGGTTTGTCGTCGAGCATCCGGGCGCCCCGGCCGCCTACCCTGAGGTCAACAACGCCACCCGGCCGTTGCGGGCCGCCGCCGCCTCGCGGGGCGATATCGAGACCATGAGCCTGTGGGCCGGAGAGGGCTACGCGAAAGCGACCGACCGGGCCGCCGGAGAGGTCGTCGAATGGCTGTGCTCGGGATCCGGATCCGGATCGGGATCGGGGGTGGCCAGCGGTAGGGGCCCGGTCTCGTAGCCCCGCCAACCCCTATCACGCGACTGCGGCCGGGTCGACACCGAGATCACGGACCAGGCCGGCCCGCCCGGCCTCAGAGACCCTCACCACCCGGCGCTCGCCTCGTATGACCCAGCCGCGTGCGACGAAGCGGTCGAGGAGTGCCGCGCCGAGCGCGCCGGCGAGATGGGGGCGCTGCTCGCTCCAGTCCAGGCAGTAGCGGGTGAGCGGGCGGCGGCCGGCGCACTCCAGGCTCATGCCCAGACGGTCGAGGTGTGCCCGGCCGGTGTCGGTGAGCAGGTAGCGCCGGGCTCGTCCCGCCCCGAGGATCGGGTCCGCTCCGCCGGTGGGGTCGGGCTCTGCCCGCAGCGTCCCGCTGGCGACGAGCGCGTCGAGGACAGCGACGCCGAGACGCCCGGCGAGGTGGTCGTAGCAGGTGCGGGCCCGGCGGACCGCCTCGGCGTGGCTGGCTTGGCGCAGCGAGCGGACCGGCCGGCTCGGAGCGAGGCGGGCGAGCGCCTCGACAGCTTCGGCGACCTCGGGGCCGGCGAGACGGAAGTAGCGGTGACGGCCGGAAGCCTCGACGGTGACGAGCCCGCCGTCGACCAGGCGCGCCAGATGCCCAGAAAGAGTCGAGGGTGCCACCCCGGCCTCTGCCGCCAGGGTGCTCGCGGCGAGCGCCCGCCCGCCGGCCAGGGCCACGAGCACCGAGGCGCGGGCCGCCTCGCCCATCAGCGCGGCCACCGCGGCGACGTCCGCGTCTCCGCGCAGCACACCATCTCTGCTCACGACCACCAGGATACGCCGAGCATTCTTCGGTCCAGACCGAAGCATTCGGACATGAGACTGGCGGCGTGGGAGCAAACGGGCACGACACGGCTTGCGGCGACGCAGTGGCCGGCGGCGACGCAGTGGCTGGCGGCGGCTCGGAAGCTGGCAGTGACCTGGCGGCCGCGAGCCGTTCGGCGACATGGTCGCTCGTGGCGATCTGTGTCGGCTACTTCATGGTGATCCTCGACACGATGGTCGTGAACGTGGCGCTCCCCGCGCTCTCCCGGGGCCTCCACACGACCACCACCGGGTTGCAGTGGGTCGTCGACGCCTACAGCCTCACCTTCGCCGCGCTGTTGCTGTCCGGCGGTGCGCTCGGAGACCGCCGGGGCGCGAAGGCCGTGTTCATGGCCGGCATGGGCACCTTCGCCCTCTCCTCCCTGGCCTGCGGGCTGAGCCCTACCACCGCGGTGCTGATCGGGGCACGTTGCGCCCAAGGGCTCGGAGCGGCTCTGGCCGTGCCCGCCTCGCTGTCGCTGCTCCAGGCCGCCTACCCCGACCAGGCCCAGCGGCGCAGGGCCTTTGGGATCTGGGGCGGCGTGGCCGGCATCGCGGCGGGGGCGGGTCCCGTCGTCGGCGGTGCCCTGGTGTCGGGTCTCGGGTGGCGCTCGGTGTTCTACCTGAACGTCCCTATCGGCGCCGCCGGCCTGCTCCTCGCCGCCCGCCACCTGCCGTCCCCGGGGCGCCATGCCCACGGCGTCGACCCGGCCGGCCAGCTCGCCGGGATGCTCGCGCTGGCCGGTCTCACTGCCGGGTTCATCGAGGCTGGCTCGCTCGGCTGGGGCTCGCCGGTCGTCGTCGCCGGCTTCGCCGCCTTCGCGCTCGGGGCGGCGGTCTTCGTCGCCGTCGAGCACCGGGCGTCCCGGCCGATGCTGCCGCTGTCGCTGTTCTCCTCGCCCACGTTCTCCGCGGCGACGATCGTGGGGATGGCCATCAACCTCGGCTTCTACGGCGAGCTGTTCGTGATGAGCCTCTACCTCCAACAGCTGCGAGGCTTCAGCGCCCTTGACGCCGGGATGGCCCTTGCGCCCGAGGCGGCGATGGCCATCGTCGGGTCGACCCTCTCGGGCAGGGTGATGGCCCGCCGGGGCCCACGGCTGCCGATGCTGGTCGGGCTCACCCTCGGAGCAGCCGGGCTCGCGTCCCTCGTCGTCGCCGGCGCGCACAGCGCCTACTGGCTGCTCGTCGTGCCATTCATGGCCACCGGGCTCGGCATGTCGCTCGTCATGCCGGCAGCCACCGCTGCGGTCATGGAAGCCGCCCCAGGCGAACGGGGCGGCCTCGCCTCGGGGACCATCAACGCAGCACGCCAGCTCGGCGGGGTCCTCGGCGTCGCCATCCTCGGCACCCTCGTCGCCTCGCGGACCACCTTTGTCTCCGGGCTGCGGGTCTCCATGGTGATCGCCGCCGCGGCATTCCTCCTCGGAGCCCTCCTCACCGCGGTCGCTGTCACCGACCCCAAAGCGCAGGGGTCACGCCCCCAGAGCACCGGGTGACCGTGGCGGGCCATCGGAATCGGAGCCGGCCTATCGCAAGGTCCAGATGGCGATGAGCGCGCCGGCGGACGTGCACGGCGCCATCGGCAACACCAGGCGGCCGCGCCGTGGGGTGGCGAGCCGGAGGACGAGCACGCCGAGCGCGGCTGCGGCGAACGCGAGGAGCGTCCCGGTCACAACCGCCGGCCAGCCGAGCCACCCGAGGAGGAGGCCGACGACCGCTGCCCACTTGACGTCCCCCATCCCCATCCCGGATGGAAAGGCGAGACCGAGCGCGAGGTAGAAGCCGGCGAGGACGACCATGGCGATCCCGGCCCGGGCGAGGGGCCACCACGCACCCGGGATCGCCGAGGCGACGCCGAGCAGCACCAAGGCGGCGACGAGGCCGGGGAGCACGACCCGGTTGGGGATGCGCCGGGCGGCGAGGTCGGTGGCGCTCACCACGGTGCCGACCGCAGCGAAGGAGGCATACGCGCCGAGCGGCAAGGTCCAACCGAAGCGCCAGAGCATCACCGCCTCGACCGCCACGCCCACCGCACAGGTCGCCGCCACCCGAGCCAGGGTGTCGACACCGGGCAGGGCCCTCACCGGGCTCAGCACTGCACGCTCAGCACTGCACGCTCACCCCGGCATGCTCACGACGGCAGCCCGACCGGGCGAGGCGGGACCACTGCCCTGGCGCCGGTGTCGGGGGCAGCGTCGGGGGCGGTGAGGGTGCGATACAGGCGGGCGGTAGCGTCGTCGACGTCGACGTCTATGTCGCCGAGACGCCGGGCGAGGAGCTGCCAGGTGGCGGCCAGCGCGTCAGCTCGGCCACAAGCGGCGTGGAGGGCCATGAGCCGGCGGTAGGGCTCCTCGGCGTAGCGGTCCAGCTCGATCGCCCGCTCCAAGGCGGCCACCGCCGCGTCGGTCCGCCCGGCGCGCTCTTCGAGCTCCGCCAAGCGCAGGTGAGCGTCGAGGCAGCGGCGGTGCAGGTCGTGGCGGACCGGCTCGACCCACAGCTCGCCGACGCCTTGGAGGAGATCCCCGCGGTAGAACCCGACCGCCCGGGCCAGCGCCATCCGGGCGGTCTCGTCGTCGTCGGCTCGGGCGGCGTCGGCGAGGAGGCGCTGGAAGTCCCAGTAGTCACAGGCGATCTCCCCCGGCGCCGCCCGGTAGTGCTCGCCGGTCTTCTCCAACACCTCCAAGCCGTCGCCGCCGGCGCTGCGGAACCGGGTGCGCAGGTCACCGAAGGACCGCCAGAACTGTCGGAGCACGCCGTCAGGGTCGGTGCCAGGCCACAACGCCTCGACGGCCTCGTCGCTGGTCGCCCCTTCGGGGCGGAGCAGGTACCAGGCGAACAGCGTCCTGGCCCGGCTGCGCAGCCCGCTCGCCACCGCCTCACCTCCGACGGTGATGCGCAACGGTCCGAGCATCTCGACCACGATCGGCCGCCCCTCGGTGGTCTCGGCAACGGGCTGCTGGGGCCACTGTCGCGCTGGCGCCTCGGCAGGCCGGGCTGCGTGGTCGGCTGCGTCTGGTCGGTGCGACACGGCGAACGGCGCGCCGGGCTCGGTCGGCTGCTCAGCCTCGAAGACCATCTCCAGCTCGGGGTTCTCGTCGCTGCGGCTTTCGGCGACCACGCCGAGCAGTTCGACCGCCTCGCCGGCTCGAAGCCCGAACAGCTCGGCGCCGGC
>JAJZJY010000068.1 GCA_021809885.1 Actinomycetes bacterium | reverse complement strand
GGGTTGGCGGGGTCGATGAGCACCTCGGTCTTGTTGACCCGGCCCCACGTCTCGGTGCCGCCGGCCGGCGATCCTTGGAGTCACCAGCCATGTACCCAGAACGCCTGATCCGGGTGCTCTCCCACGCCATCGCCGACCTCACCCCGCCGCGCCCGAGCGACGGGTCGGTGTGCGTCGCTGACTACGGACTGCGGTCACGGTAGGGCGAGCCTGGCTGGTCGTACGCCCTGCTGTAGGGCGGCTGGGCGGGTTCAGGCTGCGCTGGAGGGTCGTCGTTCGAGTCGGTCGGCGATCCAGAGCTTGATGACCGATTGGCGGGTGACGCCGAGTCGTCGGGCTTCTCGGTCGAGGGCTTCGACCATCCAGGAGGGGAAGTCTACATTGACCCGTCGGGCGGCGAGTCCGGGCCGCTCGGCCCGCTGCGGGTCGAGCGCCGCGGTGATGTCGTCGCCGGCGTCGAAGCGCTGGTCGAAGTCTTCAGTACTCGTCTCGCTCATAGATGGCGACCTCCTCTGGGCGGGCCCGTCGGACCGAGATGATGCGGACTCGCTGCTGGCGGTGGGTGATGATGGCCGACCAGTGGCGCTCGGTGATCCTGCCAACGATGAGCCAGCGAGCCTCGCCGAGGGTTCGGGCGGGGATCACGACGTGCAGCGGGTCGTCCCACAGGGCCTGGGCGTCGTCGAAGTCGATGCCGTGCTTGTCCAGGTTGGCGGAGCTCTTGGCGGGATCGTACTCGAACTCCATCGACGGTCATGGTATAGAAACTATACCATGATGGTGGCTCGGCTCTGCCGGATGAGGTCGGTGAGACGGCCAGCCTGCTGGTCGCGCCCCACGCCGCGGATGCTTCGGGGCGGCGCCGGGATAGCTCGGACGGTCAGGGGAGGAGGAGGTAGGGGAGTGAGAAGCGTGGAGTAACGCTTCGAGTCCTCCCTCCGATACCGAACATATGTTCGCTTGTCCGGGGCCAGTATGGATCCCCCGGCGGCGGCGCTGTCAAGGGGGGAGGGTGCCCCCGTCCCGGTCGTCGGGGGTGTCAGGGATGGCGGTCGACGGGGGGTGTCGCCGCCCTGCCGATTGTCTGGCGCTGGTTCGCCTGGCGGTCGAGGGCGTTCCGTGCCGGATTCGGTCGCGTTACATGCAACGTGGGTGGAGTGGAGGAGGTGATCCTCGTGTCTGACACCGGTTCGAGACGACGGGTGCGCGAGCACCGAGCCCGGCTACGGGAGCAAGGACTGCGCCCGGTCCAGATCTGGGTCCCCGACGACCGGGCCCCGGGCTTCGCCGAGGAGGCCCACCGCCAGGCACGTGCCATCGCCGCCAGCGAACGCGCCGACGACGACCAGGCGTTCGTGGACTCGGTCTCGATCTGGCCCGACGAGTGAGACGAGGCGAGATCTGGACGGTCGCCGGAGGCGCGGATTACACCGGCAAGCCTCGACCAGCGGTGATCGTCCAAGACGACCGCTTCGACACCGACTCGGTCACCATCTGCCTCTTCACCACCGACCCGACCGAGGCACCGCTGTTCCGGCTGTCGATCCCCGCGTCACCCGGCAACGGACTGCGCGATCGGTCCCGACTGATGGTCGACAAGCTCACCACGGTGCGCCGATCCAGGCTCGATGAGCGCCTCGGGATACTCGACGATGCCGATGTCGTCCGCCTCAACCGGGCCATGGTCGTTTTCCTGGGCATCTCAGCATCGAGCGGTTGGACCCACGCAGTTCCGGGGCGCAGCGCCGCTGCAACCGGGGTTCGCTCGAAACGCCGACTCGGAGCGCCCTCCGCTCGAAGAGGCGGAATTGTCCTGGCTGGCGATCTGTGCGCCAGGTGCCGATCTGCGTTCACGCCCGGGTCGGGCGGCCTTCCCGGCTATGGAAGGTGCAGCGCTTTCCCCGGCTAACGTTCGGCTAACGCTAACCGGTCGATGGCGCGGCCGCTGCCGGGCTACGTGGTCTGGTCCGTCATGCCGAGCGACTTTGACGACATCGTCGGACGAAAGCCCACCCATCTTGGCGTTCAGCAGCTTCGGGGCGTCCTCGGCGACGCTCACGTAACCGATCAGGTGCTTCTTACAGAAGGCCTTGACGTTCTTCTTCACCTTGTCGGAGACGTACGGGGCGACCGCGACCTCCTTCACATCGGTCGCCATGTCGAGCTTGCCGAAGATCTGCGCCTCGAGGTTGAGGGCGTCCATGAGCTTGTTGGCCTGCAGGGAGCCGGCGGCGTAGCTCCCCGGCGAGCTTGCTGACCTTCACCCACTCCTTCTTGTCCTCGGTGCTTGGTCCAGTCGGCGCTGCGCAGGTCACGCTGGCCCTGCGACAGGTCGTTGAGCTTCGTGTTGCTGCTCGTGCTGTAGTTGATGTCCCAGTTGAGGTTCATCGCCCCGTAGTTCGGCATCTCCTCGGCGGACACCCCTATGTTGTGGGCCATCAGGCGGTCCTTCCATATGCGGAACCGCAGGTAGTCCTCGCCGCGCTCGTCGACGAAGACCGGGTCCTTGAAGGCGCCGACGTGATGGACGATGTCATCGCCCTTGCCGAGCGCCCCGGTCTGGTCGGTCGCCAGGCACTGCTCGGTCGCCGCCTTGTACTGCGTCTTCGATCCCTTCGGCACGCCGGCCCCGAACAGCGCCCAGCCGGGCACGGCGATTGTGATCGGCGCCGCGTTCAGCCGAGCGACGAGCTGGGAGACCGCGGCCTCCGCGCCGTTCTTCGTGAGCTTGAGGTTCGTCTCGGCCGCCGTCGCGAGGGCGTCGAGGGCGTTGCTGATGTCGGTGGCGCTGTCCTTCGGCTCGATGTTCTGCAGGACCCGCTCCTCGTTCTGGCTGACCGAGGCGTCGCGGGTCTTGATGGTGGCCTTGGGGCCCCACTGGGCGGCCGACAGGGTGACCGCGGTGTCGAGGGCGTCGAGCTTCTGGGTGGCCGCCGCCCTAGGATCGTTGATGGTGGCCGGTGTCGCGGTGGGGGTGGCTGTCACCTCGGCGAGAGGGGCTCGCCGGTAGATGGGACAAGCTGAGAATGCGTGGGTCGCGGGGAGTCGACGGGACGCCGCTCGGGTGCGGGCAAGATGGCGGCGGGAACTGTGTCGTTTGCCTGTCAAGCCATTAGGATCTCCCCAGGGGCGGTCACGAGGACTCCCCGCTGGCGGCCACCAGTTCTCCCCATTGACGGCCAGCGGTGCTCCCCGCGGTGTCGGTCTATCGACCACCTCCTTCGGCTAGCTCCGCCGCTGCCATGGGCTCATACCAGTAGCAGCATGGAGATGTTCCGCCGAGGCCAGCCGCTCGTATGAACCGGTCGCACTCGGGGCATCGCTGATCGCCGAGCGCCCGGGCGTCGCAGTCGTCGCAGATCGCGTGCTCAAGGAGGCGGTCGTTGCGCTCCCGGTCCCAACCAAGGGATTGCAGTAACTGCAGGTTCAGGTGACCCTACGGATCTTTCCGTCGCGAAGGCCTTCCATTTCCAAGTATGTAAGTATTGCGGTTATGCGTCGGAAGGATCTTTGGTGTCCTGCAGGGCCCGCCAGATGCGCTCAGGCGTGAGGGGCAGGTCTCGGACCACGGCCCCGGTAGCCTCGGCCACCGCTGACGCGACCGCCGGCGCAACGGCGAACAGCCCACCCTCCCCAGCGCCCTTCGCACCGTACGGGCCAGGCCCGTCGCCATTTTCAGTTAAGAGCGATTGGAGGGCGAGCGGAAGATCCTTCGTAGTCGGGATCCGGTAGTCGAGGGCGCCTAGGTTGCGGACTGCTCCTCGCTTGTCGAACAGAAGGTGTTCCATCAGCGTGTGCCCAAGCCCCATGATGGCGGCGCCCTCGTCCTGGGACTCCACCTGTGCTGGGTTGATGGCTCGGCCAACGTCGGCCACGGAGATGTGCTTTAGGATGGTGAGTTCACCTGTTTCATCGTCGACCGCGACCTCACATGCTGTGGCGCTGAACTCGTAGAAGGCTGGAGGGCCGCCGAGGGGATGGGTGCCCACGTGTTCCCCCCGACGAGACCCGATTCCGATGACCTCGCCACCCACCCCAGCAAAAGCTTCGGCAAGTAGCTCAGCGAACGACAGCTTGCGTGACGGCAGCTGAACCAGGCCGCCGGTGACGGATACCTGGTCCGCCGACAACTGGAAGGTTGCAGCGGCCATCTCCACCAACTGGCGGTGGATGTCCTGGCATGCGGCTCGAACGGCGCTGCCCATAAAGACGGTGGAGCGGCTAGCGGACGTCTGCAGGTCGAACGGCACGAGCGCGGTATCGCCCATCACAACACGGACTCGGAGCACGTCGACGCCGAGCTCCTGACCGGCGATCTGGGCTAGCACCGTGCGGGCGCCTTGGCCCATGTCCGATGTACCACTCAGGACCGTGGCACTGCCATCCACATGAAGGCGGACTATGGCGTAGGAGGCGCCCGTGGTTGCGGAGGCTTTGATCCCAACGGCCACGCCGCGTCCCCGGCCGGACGGCAGCGGCTCGCTCCAACGAACCTCTTCCGCGGCCCGGCGCAAGGAGATGCCCCAGTCACCGTCCGCCGGCTTGCCGCCCCGCATGAATTCTTCCCCGGGGCCGGCGAGGTTACGCAGCCGGATTTCCAGTCGGTCGATACCTAATCGGCGGGCGGCTTCGTCGAGTTGGGATTCAAGGGCCCAGACCACCTGCGGGGTGCCGAAGCCCCGGAAGGCGGTGGCCGGCGGGGTATGGGACAGGAGGGCACGGACGTGGATGCGGGCGCTCGGAACTCGGTACGGTCCACACATCAGGTAGGTGGACTTGGAAACCACACGGGGGCCGATGTCGGCATAGGCGCCGAGCAGCGCGTTGCACTCTGCGTCTTGAAAGGCGAAACGTCCGTCCCGGAAAAAGCCACTCCGCAGCCGGATCTCAAACATGGTCCGGCGCACAGCCTGGAAGGTCTCCTCCAAGGATAGCTCAAGGCGGACGGGCCGGCTGAGACGCTGTGCGATGAGAGCAAGCAGCGGCTCGAACTTGGCGTGCTGCTTACCCCCAAAGGCTCCACCTGGATCCGGCGCGTGCACGCGAACCTTGGCGAGTGGTAGGCCGAGGAGTTCAGCCAGCACTTGCTGGAGCGCGAAGGGGTGCTGCACAGCGCTCCACACCTGCACGCCATCGTGGTCGGGGGCGGCAAGAAACGTGTGCGGCTCAATGGCGAAGTGGGTAACCATCGGGAAGACATAGGCTTCGTCGACGACAAGTTCTGCCGCGCCAGGTTCGTCGCCCCACCCGAAGCGGCTCTCGCTGAGGACATTGGTGAAGGCGAGGGCGCCGCTCCGTCGGTCTGGGTCTTGCACTAAGGGTGACGTAGGATCGAGGGCGGCTGCGACAGTCGTGACCGAAGGCAGCTCGGTATAGTCCACGCGTACGAGTTGAGCGGCGTGCGCAGCCAGTTCTTCGGTCTCGGCTACGACGGCGGCGACCGGTTCCCCGTGGTAGGTGGTGTAGCCCGTGGTGAGGATAGGACGATCGTGGTGTACCGGTCCGAAGCGGGGCATCGGACGGGGCAGGTCGTTCTCCGTCACCACGGCGTGGACTCCGGGCAGTGACCTCGCCGCGTCGGCCTGGACGGCATCGACGCGGGCGTGGGCGCAGTCCAAGCCCACAAGCTTGACATGGAGCATGCCCTCAAGCCGTAGGTCGCCCACGAACCGGTAGCGGCCCGTGACGCGCTCCTGTCCGCCGACGCGGCGGACCGAGGCCCCGACAATCTCGCTATTCATCGGCTTGACTCGAGGCAAGCTGGACGGCACGCAGGATCCGCGGATAGCCGGCGCAGCGGCACAGGTTTCCTGACAGCCTGTCGCGGATGGTGGCGGCGTCGGGGTGCGGCTGGTCGGCAAGGAGGGCATGGGCGGCCATTACCATGCCCGGGATACAGAAGCCGCATTGGACTGCTCCCTCCGCTAGGAATGCGTCTTGAAGCCGGCTCAGCGAGCTCGGGGTGCCGATGCCCTCTATAGTGGTGACGGACGCCCCGTGCAGTTCGGTGGCGAGGACCAGGCAGGAGTTGACTGCCAATCCGTCAAGGAGGACGGTACACGCCCCGCACTCGCCTTCGGCACAGCACTTCTTGGTGCCGGTGAGGTCGAGTTGCCAGCGCAGTGCGTCGAGGAGCGTTTGCGTGGCGGTGACATCTAGTGAGTGCGGCTCGCCATTAATGTCGAGGGTGACCCGATGGCTACTCACGGCCGGTGACGCCGAGTGATTGCCGTCTGCAGTGCCCGCTCACTGCAGGTGATTACCATAGCCTGACGGTACTCGCGGCTGCCGCGCAGGTCGGAGATTGGGCTGGCGTGAGCGGCGAAACCGGTGAGCAGTGCTTTCCGTGCGGCCGGGTCAGCGTGAGGGTCGGCCAGGACGCCGGCGTTGTCGGTGAGCACGAACGGCCGCGGTGCCACGGCACCGTAGGCGATGTGAGTACCCCGTCGGTCTACGACAGCGCAGACGCTGACTGTCGCCAGGTCCACCCCCCGGCGGCGGGTCAGCCGGGTGAAGCTGCTGCCGGCCACTCCGCCGTCTAGAGGAAGGTCAATACCATTGACTACTTCGCCAGCCCGCAGCGCCGTGCGCCGAGGCCCGAGCACGAAATCCGCTACGGGCATCTGCCGTATGCCGTGCCGGCTCACCAATGCGATACGGGCATGGTAAGCGAGCAGCGCAGGGGCTGTGTCCGCTGCCGGGGAGGCGTTGCATATGTTGCCGGCTAAAGTGGCGCGATTGCGGATCTGGATCGACCCTACCGTATTTGCGGCCTCCACTAGGGCCGGAAAGTGACTGCGTACGTCGGGGTGTGCCACGAGCCGTGAAAGGGTGGTTAGGGCACCGATCCGTAGCCAGGTGTCATTGACCTCGATGCCTTGTGCCAGGTCGGCCACCCGTTTCAGGTCAACCATGACCCTTGGAGCCAACTTCCCCTTCCGTAACCCGACGACGACGTCTGTGCCCCCCGCGAACGGGAGACCGGAGGGACCGAAGTGCTCGAGGTCTGTGAACACCTCATCTAGGACCTCCGGCGAGTGGTACCGAGGCTCGGCGAGCATGGCCATCACGGCGATCCCTCCTGCAGCGTCTCGCGGCTGCTCCGGCGTCGACGGCCCTGGGTGGGTCGATCCCCGGCTGCGGGAATAGCAGCGTTCGTTCCAGTGTTGTCCGGCGAAGGCGGTCGCTGCCGGGGGTCCTTAGAAGAGCGGGAGGCGCTATCTGCGTCGGCGCCGTCGAGCCGAGCGGCAAGTGCATCGCTCACCTCTCGGAAGTGCCGCTCGACGGCCCGCCGGACGTCCTTCACATCTTGACGTCTGACCGCTTCGATGATGGGAGTGTGCAAGGCGGCGCTCCACGTCGGATCAGAACCGGGCATCACCAGCATCAGATAAGTGCGGGCGAACGGCTCGAGGGAACGCCAGACTCGAAGTAGGGTCCGGTTGCCTGACAACTCTACGATGCGCTCGTGGAAACACGCGTCGTACTGTGCCACCGCGCGGCCATCTCCAGCGTCCGCGGCTGCCTGCATCTTCTCGCCGAACTTGACTAGGTCAGCAATGTCCTCCTCGGACATGCGAGGCACCGCCAACCTCACTGCGAGCACTTCGATGTCAGACCTGACCACGTACGCCTCGAGCAGCTCCTCAGGCTGAAGGCGGCGCACCCGGGCGCCACGGAACGGGACTATCTCCACCACGCCGAGCGCAGCTAGGCTTCGCAAGGCTTCCCGTACGGGTGCCTGGCTGGTCCCAAGGCTCTTGGCCACCGCCGTCTCGACAATGCGGGAGTCTGGCGGGTAGGAACCATCGAGGATGCCCTCGAGCAGTCGCTCGCGCACCCGGTCAGCCAGGATGCTACGGAGAAGGATTTCCTCAGGCAACTCATTCTCCTGTCATATGATCGAGCGCGTGGAATTGCCCGTCCCGCTCGGGAGGCCCTCCCACGTGTCCGCGCTGTCTGTGGTGTCGTTCATTGTTCAGCCTGTCCCGGATGGTGATCCCGTGAGTTGTCAACCGCTCCTCGCCGCCGTGGGGATGCCGAAGCCGTGAACCAGTTTGGCTGGGTGAGAGGTTGTTGCGCCGGTGTGGCCAACTACTGTACAGTGACCCTGTCGGGGGTAGTGAGGCGGAGCACCCCGAGCTGGATTGGTGGTCAGCTGGCACACAATGAGGTCGTCGCTGACGCTGGACAAACGACGAGTGTTCTCGCCAAACCCCAGCGGCATGGCGACGCGGCTCGGTTCGCCCCCGGGGCAAACCCTCCGGGTGGATGCGGTGTCTCCGCCAGTCAGCGCTGCTCGCTCCGTACACCGGCAGAGCGCGGCCCAGTGGCGGCGCCAATATTCAAGCCACGCGGTCGCTCCCGCCGAGTCATAGTATTCGTTGTTGTTCGACCGGGCGAGGACCTTCTCGCTCATGTCTGTGCGTCCGCTCCTGGAACGCACGACAGTCCGTGAGCTGGCGTATAGGCTGCCGAATGCGAGGATGTCAAGGAGCGTCACTTCGTCACTTCGGGTCCACTGGGGCAAGGGCGAGTCCCGGGCCGTTGAGAGAGAGGCGGTATCCGGTCAGGTAGTTGGGTTCGCCTGGGTCGGACCCGCGGAAGGTGTGGACGACGGCTCGTAGGACAGGGGAATGAGTCACGCCAACCACCAACCACCCCTTTCCCGTCAAGGCCCGGTGCAGGCCAGCGACGAAGAGCGCGACACGCTGGCCGACGGCCTGTGCCGTTTCTCCGGGAGGATGCGGGTGGTGCAACCACAGGCCGATCCTGTCAGGGGCGTCGATGAATGTGCTGAAAAAGGCGTCAGCGGTGACATCGGCCTCGGTGGCGCCGGGCACCTGGGCGGCGAACGCAGCAGCTGTGCTCACCGGGTCCACCCGTCGCCCGGCCAAGTACAAGTCGGGGTTGCGCAGCGCAAAGCAGACATCCGGACCACCTACGGGCACCGGTGGAAGTTCGTCGGTGAGGCCGTGGACCACGAGGAACGCTGTCTGGCACGCCCGTAGGGTGGGGCCGGCGAGCACGACGACCCGCTCGGGGCGCCAGCCAGCGAGCCACCGCCCGGCGAGCTCCGCCTGACGCCGGCCCTCCCGGGTCAACTCGACGTCGCCGCGATGTGAGGCAACCGCGCCGTGGCGCAGGAGGACGACCGAACCGGTGCTATCGGCGCTGGTCATAGCGTGAGCCATCAATGGACGGTGACGTCGGGCTCTGCTGGGTCGGGAAGGACGGCGTCCCGCACGAGCCGGGCCAGGTCGTCGGTGGCAGCGAGGAACTGCCGCATGGTGCGGCGGGTGGCACCAAAGCTGGTGAAATCATCAGGAGCCAAGCCGTCGGGGTCGTAGGAGCGGCGGAAGTCTGAGAGGTTGCCGTAGAGCTCAGCAACCGTCTCTCGCCGCGGCGGGATGTCGATGCGCTCAACCGGTTCGATGCCACTGGCGTTCAGCCGCAGCTGCCAGCTGAAAGGTGGTGAGACGACTACGTCTCCGCCCACCAACTCGCTCCAGTGCATGTGGTTGCGGAACGCGGCTGCCAGCAGCCTTGTCCGCAGCCCGCGGTCAATGAGGAGCCGGTAGGCCCGCTTGAAGACAGCCAACCCGGCCCATTCAAGGTGTCCGGGGTCGAGGAGCACGTGCTCGCGAGCCACGACGTCCTTCAGCCAGTCGTCTAGGCGCCCGACCATGATGGTACACACCGGACCCATGCTCGTCGTCTCCAGGCCCTCGGACTCACGGCGGTTCAGGCCGCGCTCGACCGCCTCCGCCACCGCCAGGGCCTGGGCCACGGTGAACGACACGGTCGCGTTGATGGTTACCCCACGGTACGTGGCCTCCTCCATGGCTCGGATCCCGGCGGCGGTGGCCGGGATCTTCACGATCATATTGGGTGCGAGCGCAGCGAAGTCCAGCGCCTGTGCCACGAGACCGGCCTCGTCGTCGTACAGATGGGGGTCAGTCTGAATGGAAAATCGCCCATTCCGGCCGCGCTCGCGCTCGAAGATGGCCATCAGAGGGTCAGCTGCTTCCGCGGACAGCTCCCGCACCATCTGCCAGCCGATGGCGACTTCGTTGGCCAGGCCACGATGGTCGGCCGCCGCCTGCTGGATGCGGCGTTCCCACCGGACGAGGTCGGCTCGCAGCGCCGCAAGGGCAATGACCGGGTTGCAGGTGGCCCCGACCGCTCCCCAACCGATGGCGGCGCACAGCTCTGACAGCGTTGCCGAGTCATTCCATAGCCGGGTCGGTGTTGACTCGGACATCCGGAGCAGCGGCGGGGTGACATCACCCACGGAGGCCACGTCCGGGTTACCGGTCCCAGTCGAGCGTGAGGTCGGCCAAGTCCGGATGTGCGAGGAGTCCCTCTGGCGTACCGCTCGACTCGATCCGGCCCGCGGCGGGAACATACGTGCGGTCCAACCCTGCCACGGCCTGGAGCACCTCTGCCTGAGAACGATGCCGATCTCCTGCTGCCAACCTGGGGACGTGCCCAGGCCGCCATCGGTCGTTGATGGTCGCGACCACGCCGGCGAGGCCAACCTCCGTGTCACCAACCAAGCGAAGAACCGCCATGTTGGAAGGGCCGTGACGGTCGCAGCGACGGTCCAGACCGAGAGCCTCGCTGAGGCGTCCAGGGCCGCGAGCCAGAGCGAAAGCGTGGGGCATAGGTGTCTCCTCTTGCCGTACTGATCGATCATAGCTGATCGATCAGACCCTCGGTAGCCTCCGAGACTTGACAAGCTACCATCCATCATGGATTATCGATGATGGTGATCAGGCACGAAGCCGTCGAGGGCTCCAGGAGCGCTCGTGACCGGACCGAGGGAGGTGGGACGTGGAGCAGGTGACCGAGACCGTCTTCACTTCAACCACATACCGAGGGTGCAACCCCAGCTTCGTGGTGACGGGCGACGGAGTCGTGGTCATCGATACCCCTCAGCTACCAACGCGGGCAGTGAAGATGCGTGAAGTGGCCGAGGCGCACGGACCCATCCGGTACCTCATCAACACCGAGCACCACGTCGACCACATCTTCGGCAACTACTACTTCAAGGGCGCCGGAGCCGTCGTCCACCACCGGGGTGTGTTCCAGAATTTCATGGTACCCACGCCCGAGCTGGACCCGTTTGACTATGCCGCCGAGGCCATCCCG
>JAJZJY010000067.1:7364-11160 GCA_021809885.1 Actinomycetes bacterium | reverse complement strand
GCTGTGACGCCGTCCAGGGCTACCTCCTCTCCCGCCCGACGGCGAGCAAGGACCTGCCCGGTGTGCTCGACGCCGCCGCGCGGGCGGCCGCGCGGGCCGCCGCGCGGTAGGCGACGGCGGCAGTGTCCCGTCGGGTGGCGCTGGTGTCGCCACGCTCGGCGTTCTTGCTTGCCGGAGCCGTCGGCGCATCCTCCGACGTCCCGGTCGGACCTGGGGCCAGGACCAGAGCCCGGTCTGCCGATGACCACGGGGGGCTCGCCATCGGGGCCGATCCACGTGAGGACGCGCACATCGACGAGGCACCCACGGAGCCCACCAGGAACATCCGACGGTCAAGACGCACAGTGCCGCCACGCCCATGCCCCCCGGAGGGAGGTGACCCGTGACGGCCGAGGCGGCAACTGACCCCGAGAGGACCGAGCGCACCGGCCCGCCGACGACAGTGAACACGACCGCGGCCGCATGGACCCGGGCGCTCTTCTCCCATCCGAGCCGCGTCGCCGTCGCCCTCGAGGTCGTCGGGGTGTTCGCCATCGCCTCGGTGCTGCCCCTACGCCACTGGCCCAGCCCCTCGCTCGTGGCCCTCGTCACCGCCCTCGCCGGAGCCCTCACCAACGCCGGTGTGCGGGTCGTGATCGGTGAGCGCCTGCCCCGCTGGAGCCTGCAGGTCGACGTCGGGCTCGGCAACCTCTTCGTCAGCGTCATCGCCGCGGCCGGGGAGAGCGCGCACATCAACCTCGCCAACCTCTACCTGCTCGTCGAGGTCTTCGCCCTGCTCTACCTGCCCTTGCGCTCGGCGCTCGGCCACCTCGGCGCCGCCGGGGCCGCCTACGCCATCGTGCTCGGCGTCGGACCACGAACGGCCGAGCCTGCGATCATCGCCTGGCTCTCGGTGTTCGGCACCGCCGTCGTCCTCGGTGCCGTCGTGGTCGGCCTCGTGAGCGTCCTTCGCAGCACCGCACGGGAGGATCCCCTCACCGGGCTCCCCAACCGGCGGATGTGGGACGAGCGCTTCGAGGAGGAGATGGAACGCTCGGCCCGAAGCGGCGCGGCCCTGTCGGTCGTGATGGTCGATCTCGACGGCTTCAAGGCGGTCAACGACGCCGGCGGCCACGAGGCGGGCGACCGCGTGCTCCAAGACATCGCCCGAGTCTGGCGGGGGGTGGTGCGCGGCGGCGGGGATTTCCTCGCCCGTCTCGGCGGCGACGAGTTCTGCCTGCTGGCACCGGGCTCGGACGAGCTCGGTGCCCGCGCGCTGGCCAGGCGCCTCGCCGACTCGCTACCCCATGGCATCTCGGCCTCCATCGGCGTCGCCACCTGGGACCGGAGTGAGGGAGCCTCGGATCTGCTGCGACGAGCCGACCGGGCCATGTACCTCAACAAACGACGCCGCCGACGCGGTGCCGGGCCCAGCTCGGCGTGACGGGCCGACCCGCCCGGGCCGTGGGGGCGGTGCTCGATCCAACGCCGCGCAGTGCCAGGAGATCAAGCGTCTCCCGCCCATCGTCGCCCGGCTGATCCCTGACCCACCCGCTCGCCCTCCTGGCTGGCCGTCACGCACACAGGCTCGGGCGCCGGACGACGCCCCAGCGCGCCGACGAACGCCAGCACGACGCCGACCCCCACGCCCGCGGCGATCACAAACGCCTCGAACTTTGTCTGGAGTGACGACCACAAGAAGCCCAGGATGATGGCGAAGGCGCCGACCACGATCGTGACGTTCGCCCAGGCCGGGGTCTCCCAGCGCGTGACGCTCGCCAGGCAGCGCGGCAGCATGCCGTCGCGCCCGAGCGAGAACAGGCCCCGTGCCGGCAGACCTTCACCTTTCTCGGCGTGGCCCGGAGCGGGATCGAGCAGACGAAGGTCGGGCGCCCTTCGGCCGCTTGCGGGAGCGGTCCGAGTGGACCTTGTAGCGGCCCATCAGGCACCTTCTGGCATTCGACGTAGCGCTTCACGACATCGAGCGGGGCTCCACCGACGGTCGCCACGAAGCAGCTGTTGGTCCAAAGCGTTGGAAGGCGCGAGCGCAAGGTCGGGAGCTCTTGGCGCAGCAACCTACTGGTTCGTCCTTTGCTGGCCATCACACCATCCGGTGGATGCCGAACCGACGATCGACCTCGGCAAGCAGGTGCACGTGGTCGGGCATCGTCTCCACCTCGACCAGCCGGCCCTGCTTCTCTTCGACCACCTCTGCTCTCAGCTCCTTCAGTCGCTCCTCGACCTTCCCCACGAGCACCTTGCGCCGGTACTTCGGGCTCCACACGACGTGGTAGGCACAGCGGAACATCACGTTGGCGTTGGACCGCACGGTTGCGCCAACCACGACGCCAAGTAGATGACACCAGTACAACGATGCCGAACACATGTTCGTCCCGACGTCATGAGCTCGCTCACCCCAGGGCTGGAGCCGGGGGCTTGCGCTCGCAATCTGGTCAACGGTCGAGCAGGGGCGGCGCGTCCGCGCGCTTGCGAGACAGGCCCACACCGGGCCCGGTGGCGTCGCGGTCCGGTTCTCGCGAGACGAGATCGACCGCTGGGTTCGGCCCCTTCGGCACGGGGATCCAAGACCTCCGTGCGTCGTGCGATCGTTGCTGAGCAGTCACCGGCCGTCCTTGACCGAGTGGACGAGGGTGAGCTTGGTGCCCGGGTAGACGGTCTCGGTAGCGGTGAGGTCCGCGCAGATCCCGGCGACGGCAGCGGTGTGTCTCGGGGCAGAGAGTGGGTCGAGGCGCACATGGAGCTCGTCGCCCACGACCTCGAGATCGGCCGGGGCGCCGACCGCCTCACGCAGCAGGCTTCGTGCATCGTCCTCCGCTCGGCCGCGGTGGGGACCGAGCAGGCGGGCAGGCAGGCGGGCGGGCGAGAGCCGACTCCGCGTTGTGGGTGGCCATGCGGATGGCATCGTGGATGCGCTTGCGCTCGGGGTGATGCGGACCGTCCGAGGGTGCACCACCTCAAGGGGGAGGCGGGCGGGAATCGCCCTGGTTCCGGGCAGTTGTCTTCCCCCCACCGGGTGCGCTCGGCCCCTGTTCCCCCCTCTCTGTACGGCGATGTGGTGGGCCGTAGACACTCGTATTCGAACTCCGACGACCTGCGGTTTCGCCTTCAACACCTTGGCCAGAGCGACCTATAGGTGGCGGATCTATGACGGCTATCGCTTCTCTGAGGGTGGCGCAGGTCGAACGGGTGGCTTCTGGCCCTTCTCGAAGTAACCGATGAGATCCTTGTTGGGCCGGAAAGGAGGTGGCTCCGGCCGACTCTTCGCCGACGGCGGGGCCGGTGCGCTCTGAGGTGCCTTCTCGTCAGGCATGAAGCCGACCTCCCATGGCAGCGAGTTTACCGGCGACAACCAAGGCGGCAGCGATTGCCAGAGAACCCACAGCAGCTCGAACTCTCCACCCTTTCTGCTTCACCAGGGTCGCGGCCTCCTCTACCATCACGATGTGCGTATCGAGCAACTCCAGCCGCGTCTCCGCCTCCGGTGCGGTGAGATTGCTTTGCCGGAGTCGCTCCACCTCGAGCACCGGGTAGCGACGGGGAAGGAAGGCCCACGCTGCCAGGATTGCGACGACAACCGCGACAGCAAGTCCGAACTCGAAGATCACCGTGCCCGACACCGTGATCTGCGCCGTGGCGCCGTGACCCACGAGGATGCCCGAGAAGCCCAGGACGACCCCCGCCCTGCCGTCGAGGCTCTCGGCGTGCGCGTTCATCGTCTCGCGTTCGGCGACAACCTGCGCGAGCACGATCGCCAGCGATGGCAGCTGCTGATCCTCGTCCACTTCGACGAGGCTAC
>JAJZJY010000067.1:0-7354 GCA_021809885.1 Actinomycetes bacterium | reverse complement strand
ACCGGAGGTCTGAGGCTACGAGCAGGGTGTGACTGCGGATCGAATTGCCGCGTTCGCCGACTGGTAGTTCGAGTCCGCCAGAGAGTGCCCGCTGGCCGACCCGCATGACCAGCGATGCCTCTTGCGAAATTCGTGGTGGGCCGTAGGCACTCCTATTCGAACTTCGACGATCTGGTAGCACGGCTGCGCACGCTGTCGGGTGGGTCGGGCAGTTTGCAAGGAGCCGGGTCCCGGTGGGGTAGCCGCCTTCCCGGCATTCGAACACCCTGACCGTATGATCTGAGCGTGGCAAGGACTCGGAGCCCGCTGCTCGGCCCGGCATCGCGCCCGGTCGCGATCCCGGACGACATCGACGACCCGTCCCTGCCGAAAGCGGCCGGCGTCATCGAGCTGCCCCTCCACATCGCCTGGAGCGAGCCATCCCTCGCCTTCGACCTGAGCCGCCGCTCTGACCGGCTGCGCGTCTACGAGCAGGTCTTGCGCGAGGGGACGGAGGACGATGTCCGCTACTACATCGACGTCGACGAGCTCACACGCGTCTTCGACGAGCTCGTCCTCCCCCCGTACGTCCGCGCTGCCTGGTTGGAGTGGTTCCGCCGCCACGAACGACGCAGATCTTGAGTGCTGAGCCCCCTGCAGGAACGGGTCGCGCACATCGTTGCTGAATTGCCCGAGGCCAGGGACTTCGCTTTGGCCGGCGGTGCGGCGCTCATCATCCGTGGCGACATCGACCGCCGGACGCGCGATCTCGACTTCTTCGGCCCGAGCGCCGTCGCCGTCGACAGGCTCGTTCCTGCTGCCGAGCGGGCACTGCTCGCCGACGGTCTGGCGGTCGAGCGGATAGTCGATCATCCCGGGTTCACCCGACTGGTGGTGAGCGGCGGCAGCGACCAAACCGAAGTCGACTTCGGAAGCGATGCCCGATTGTTCGGAGTCGAGGAACGCCTCGGCATTCGCCTGCTGTCCGGCAAGGAGCTGGCCGTCGATAAGCTCCTCGCGCTGTTCGGGCGGGCTGAAGCTCGAGACTTCGTCGACCTCTGGGCCGTAGCGGACCGCTACGGGCTCGACCGACTGCTCAGCCTCGCTGCTGAGAAAGACCGCGGCTTTGACGCGAAGATGTTCGCTCAGATGCTGACGAGGATCGATCGGCTGCCGAGGGTCGCTTTCCCGCTCGATGACATTCAGTACGACAAGCTCCAGGCGGCCGTCGACGTGTGGAAAGAACTCGCTCTTGGCTACGTGCGCGACCAGGAACGGGCACGTGGCATGCGTCACGATCGCGGTCCCGAACTCGGGTTGGATCGATAGTCGCGACGCGGCCGCGCAGTTCGAGTCCAACACTGGCTCCCCCTTCGGCAATTCGACCGACCAGCACGAAGGCCTGCGAAAATTCCGGTGGGCCGTAGGCACTCGTATTCGAACCTCGCTGACGTGCGGGTTCGCGTCGCTTGGCTGGGTCTCGAGCAAACTGACGGTTGCGGAAGTCCGACTCGTGCTCCGTCGCGTCGGGGATCATGACCCCCGGCCCGCACCGTGGAACGGGGCTTGTCCGAAGGTGAACACGCCGCCATCCGCCCGCGCCCGCATGCGAACCCGGGCACCGGAGGAGACGTCATGCCCGAACTTCCATCTCGCCCCAATTTGGACCAACTCCGGCGCCAAGCACGGGAGCTGTTGCGCTCAGCCCAGTCAGGTGACATCGTCGCACTGCAGCGAATCCACGGCGTCTCCAAGAGGGTCAACCTGTCGGCCGCGCAGCTCGTCGTCGCTCGTGAGCACGGCTTTTCGAGCTGGGAAGCGCTGCGCGGGGAGGTCGATCAGCGTCGCTCCACCCATGTGCCCGCGGCGTCGCCGATCGAGCCTACGAGCCCCCAGGCGACCCGCTCGAACGTGCCGAGCGGGGTGTGGCGGGGTGCCGGCTCGGTCACCTTGGCTCAGGGGGTGCTGAGCCCGGGCACCCTCCTCGGCTGGCACGACCATGCGATGTTCGACGCCACGTTCGCCTCGTTCCAACGCCTGCGTCTCAGGCGGACGCGGCGTCTCTCGCTCTTCGGGCGGCCGTTCGCGCTCCCTGCCCCCGGACATCCGGTGTTGACCATGAAGGATCTCGACGACATGGCCATCACCGACGACGTCGGTACCAGCTACGGCGTCTGGCACATGTCCTCCGTCAGCTTCGTCCGCCGCCTCGGAGCAGAGCCCGACGGACCGGTCGACCTCGCGGTCCGCCTGGAGCCAGCACCACCCGTCGAGGCGCGCTGGGTCGAGCTGCGCGGCAGGGATGGAACTGCGTGCCGGCTCATCCGCGGATCCCTCGCGCCGTCTGAGACCAGGGCATCCACGCTTGTCGATACCGATGCGGCCGAGCGAGAGCTCGAAGCGTTGGCCCGCTCGCTCCTTGCCCACGTGCTCTTCTTCGGGGGCACGATGGGAAGGACGAGGGAGAAGGCAGACTACGTCACGGACAGGCAATGCGCCGATACCCTCGCCCGGGTCAAGGAGCTACGGGCCTCCGGCGCCCTGCCGGGCGGCCCGCTCCTCGACGATCTCCGCCGTCTGTGCGCAGCCGTCGGAACCGCTGGCGGGACGACCGCCGCCGTGCCCGAGCGATGGGCGTCACTGCTGGAACGTGCGGTACTCGCCGATGGTCGGCCCCTCCACCTCAACGTTGGAGCGTCGTTGCCTGCATCCGACGGCGTCGAGCTGGCCGTCGGTGCCCTCGTATCCGAACCTTCCGCTTGGCTCATCACGGTCACCGCCTCCCCCGGCTGGTGGCGTTACAGCGAGGACAGGCATCGCAAATGGGCACGGTTCGACGCCTTCGCCGAGGACGACCTTGGGGGCTCGTACGTCTCGAAGTTTGGAGGATCGCACGGCGCCGAGGGCCATGAGGACGTGAACCTCCAGTTCCGTCCCCGCCTCGACCCCACAGCCCGCACGGTTCGGCTCGTGTTCCAGGGGAATCGTGAAGCGCTGACCGTTGACATCGAGCTGCCCGAGACAACCTGAGCGCCCGCTTCAGCGACGACGCCCTCGGAAGCGCCTTCGACGCTTCGCCAGCCTGGGGCGGCTCCAGATCCACGGGGTGGCCGAGTCCGACGCCGTGTCGCCGATCGCCGCCGATCCCACCCACCCGTCGCGGGTAGCGAGGTGCGAGCCCGGCGCCATCGACGCCACCGACACCGCCACCCTGAGCACCACCGTCTCGACCGCAGCCGCCACGGCCCAGCTCGCGCAGGCAGGCCTCGTCTGTCGTCTGCCTCGGCGGTGCAGGCAGTGTTCTGGCCAACCCACCCGATTGTCGAAGGTCCATTGCTGAGAGGACGGGGGGAGCAACGGAGCTGACCCCGCGCCTGACACCTACCGGCTCGACAGTTTCGGGTCTTCTGTGAGGTGCTGGCTCACGGGCTGATGCCAGGGCACCCAGTCGCGCCGGCGAAGATACCGTCGACTTTGGCGGTGGGTGGGATGGTCGTGGCAGTGCCGCCATGGACATAGCCGGTGAGGTCACCTGAGGAGAGTGCGACGCGGTAGGAGCCGCCTTGGGCCATCGACAGGCGAAAAGCGTTGCCGTAGATGGCTTTGGCGGTCGCGACGGTGTCGTCGCTGTGGAGTCCCTTGGCAGTCGTGAGGGATGGCCGGGTGGCGCTGTAGCCGACGAAGCGGCCGTGCTCGAAGAAGGCAGTGAAGCCTGGCCAGTCGAGATTCGAGGTGACATCGCAGCTGTTCTCTGGCCTGGGGCGGGCGGTCTGGTGCCGGCCCAGGATCCCCTCGAGTTGGGCAATAGCTCGGTTCGTCGCCTCGCCGAAGCGTGCTGGTCCGACGCCGGTAGGAGCCAGCAGGGCCTGTCCCGTTGCTGCGGCGCCGGTGGCACCGGGGGCTCTTGCGCTGGCCGCGCCGTGCACCGCCGGGCCGGCGGTCGCCGTGGTCGGGATCGTTCGGCTCCCACCGGGCACGATGACTGCCGCGGCAATCGCGAGCGCGACGACCAGGGCTGCTGGCCCGCCAGCCAGCGCGGCCCGCCGGCGCCGGCGTCGCGCGCGAGCCTGGCGGACGATGCGTTCGGGCAGATCGGGAGAGACGACCACGCTGCGGGCGTGTCGCTTCAGCCGCTCGGCGACCTCCGGGTCGATCTCAGACATCTTCTTCCTCGTGCACAGCTTGGCGGAGCGCGATCAGGGCACGCGCCGTGCGGGATTTCACGGTGCCGGCAGGGACCCCGAGGCAAGCGGCGGTCTCGGCTTCGGAGAGGTCCTCGATGAAGCGCAGAGCGACCACTTGGCGCTGCGCAAGCGGCAGCGTCTGCAATGCCTGCCACACCTCGTCACGAGTAGCCACCTGGTCTTCCCCGCCGACGCCGATCGGCGCGACTCGCCGGCGCAGCTCCTCGCGGCGCACGACGAAGCGGTGGCGTCGCCAGCTCGACACGCCGTTCACCACGGCGCGCCGCAGGTAGGCGGCCGGGTCGTCGACTTGTCCACGGGCGAGACGAGGCCAGCTCCGGGCGTAGGCCTCGGCCACGATGTCCTCGGCTTCGGCGCCGTCTCCGCAGAGCGCGTAGGCGAGCGACACCAGACGCCGGTGGTACCGGCGAACCAGGTCTTCGATCTCGTCAGAGCCGGCCACCACTCCAGTCTCACTGCCCGAACCTGACAGGTCGAGCGTGTCGTCGACGAGGCGACTTGCGATCGCCAGCGCCTTTCGGCCCGGGATCGGACCCGTGTCGGCGGCATGGAACTTCTGCTGTCGTCCACGATTGCCTTGACGCAGGACGGACCTGGCAGGTTCCACATCCGAGGATGCCTGTACAGAAAGCCGTCGTGCAGGGGTGTACCGCCAGAACGCTGACCTCGGGCGTGGTCGGTCGATGGGCAGAGGATGTCGCCACGAGGGAACCTCGGATGCCCACGGTGCGTCAGTGTGGAGATGCGAGCCAGTCAGCCAAGGTCGAAGAAGACAACGCGTGACGGTGACGCCGCGGACGTCAGCTTCCGTCATACTGCCCGCGACAGGCGAGGCAGGCGCCCGACCCGGCTGGCTGGCGGTCTTGCGGCTGGAGCAGCAGCGCTGATCCTCGCTGGCTGCGAGCCAGCGGGCGGCAAGGTCGTCCATGTCGTGGCACCGGCGGCTTCGGCACCGGCGCCGTCCCCGAGTGCCGTGGCCAGCGGCCGGTACGTCCAAATCGTCGCGATGAGCGGCCTGCAAGTCAGCCCCCCTCCACTGACGACAACCACCGAGCACCTCGGGCTCACCTGGAGCCAGGCGGCAACGTTGTTCGAGGCGACGTCGGCGGTCCAAGGATCGCACGCCCACGCCATCTTCGGCTACGGGCTCGCGACACTTGAAGGCTCCCGGCGGCCGGCCGGCACCCCACCACTTCGCCGCCGAGGGGCGTGGGTTGGGATCACCTGGGGCGGGACCACGCACTGCCCCGCCGAGACCACCAAGCCGGGCAGTGCTTCGACCAGCAGCGGATCGCGCCGGCAGATCTACACCTCGGTGGTGATCTACGGGGATCACGGTGACGGTGCGATCGTCTACACGAGCCGGGGGGCGCCGCCGTGTGGAGGGCCGATGCAGGGGCCGACGGTGGAGGCAGCGAAAGAGGTCCTCTCGGTGCCCTGGCAGCAGAAGACGCCCGTTCACGCCGGGGCGATCGGCATCTCGTACCGGGCGCCAGCCTGTGCCACGCTGTTCTCGACCGCGGGTCACGGCAACCTGCATACCGGCCAGTTCAGCCTCGACGTGGAGGTAACCGTCCCCTTCGACCACGCGGCCTGCCGGATCGCCACCCGCGCGACCACCATCAGGCTCTTCCCGTCCCTGACCCCACCAGGCGCTCCAGCAGCCCCGTCACACGTCGCGCTCTCCCACCAGGCGACCGGCCCGGTAGCGGTACTCGAAGCCGGCCGTGTCGGCGGAGCCCCAGGAGGCTCCGCTGCGCATGCTTCATCGAGCGCCGCCAGTGCAGGCTCGGCGTCGATTGGCACGCTCGGCGGTGTCGTAGAGACCGTCGGTGGCCCAGCCCCGGGCTCCCCACACCCAGTGCGAGCAACGGTCATCGTCCGCGGCGCGGGGCGCTCAGTGGTCGAGGTGAGCACCGCCCCAGACGGCGCCTTCAGCATCGATCTCCCCGCCGGCACCTATCAGGTCACCGCCCGCAGCCCGCGCTACCAGGACGGTAGGGGGGTCTGTCACCCGGGTTCCGCCAGCACCATCGGCGTTCAGCCCGGCCGGACGACCAAGGTCCGGATCACCTGCGAGGAGAGGTGACCGCCCCGCCACGCTCTTCGTGGTCGGCGCGTTTACCCCTGGCTTGCCGGATCCTGACGATGGGTGGTCACCGCATCTCAGCCCCTCGACGCTGGCAATCGACGCACCCGATGCACCTCGCAGCGGGCGCCGCCATAGTGGGAGCCTCCGTCGCTCTCGCTGCCTGCGGCACCCCCAGCCACGATCCACGCCCACACAACAACGCGCGCCCTACTCCGAGCGCTGCAAGAGCGCCGGTGACGATCCGGCTCCACCTAGATCAGACCGAGGTGGTGCCAGGAACGGCGATCCGCGGTGTCGCAACGCTCACCAACAACACCCGTCGAACGATCACCGTCGAGACCTGCGCCGCTGACGGCTGGGTCGACGTCGGGCTCTCCAACCAGCACATCGGTTTCGAGCCCGCCTATATGGGTGTCGCCTGCGCTCCGACGGTCCATCTGGCGCCCGGCCCCAACCGGTTCCCGGTCGCCGTCGCGACGACCTACGGGGCGTGCACCCAGAGCGCGACGCATGCGACGTCCCAGGAGTCGGCATGCTCGTCCAACGGGCTCCCCCCGTTGCCCGCAGGTATCTACACGCCCAAGGTCGTCGCGATCGGGCTCCCCGCAGGGACGTACGTCGCCGTGCCCACCACCGTCGTCTTGTCTAGGCCGCGCTGAAGACCATCGCCGATGTCGCCGACGAGCGCGCCAGAGCCAGCAACGCCGGCGTAGGGTCAGATAGGTATGGCAGACCCGTTGGGTGCGGTGGTGTCGGTGCGCGGCGAAGCACAACGAACGGTGACGCCCGACAGCGCCGTCTTCGCCTGCGTCATCGCAGCAACCCGGCCGTCGAAGCCAACCGCCCTCGGGGCCGCAACGCAGGCGTTGGACCACCTGACGGCTGCCCTCATGCATCTCGGCGGAGTCCCTCTCACCGCCGACACCGAACGCCATGCGCTCACGTGGTCGGCGTTCTCGACCCGTACTCACAGCGAGCACGAGCACCAGCCGAAGACGGGTCGCCACGAACCGACCGGTCAGATCGTCGCATCGGTGGACCTCAACCTTGCGGTGCGCGACTTCACCCTGCTCGACAA
>JAJZJY010000066.1 GCA_021809885.1 Actinomycetes bacterium | reverse complement strand
GCCAACCTGACCCCTCGCCGAGGACATGTCTCCGACCTGGATAGGCATCCCGACCAGGACTGATGCGGCTCGCGCTCTAGAGAATGGCGCTTATGCGAACTTCTCCATAAGGCGCACCTGGTGAGGGATCTTGCCGCGGTCGCCGAGCAGCTCACCCAGCGGAGTTGGGCCTGCGGGCTCGCCAGCCTGCTCGTGGAGATCAACCATGCCTGCGACACCGCCCGCGCCCGAGGACTGAAGACGCTCGCCCCCGTCTACTGCCCGCACCGACGCAGTGCAGGCGGGGCGTGTCCGTCGCAGCCCGGGTCGCTCCTGGCCAAGGCTCGGGTCAGGATGGAGAGCCGCACCCTCTCCTGTTCGAGGCGAAGTGTAGGCCCGTAGGTCCCTTCGACGAGGTCGTGGTAGAGCGCCGACTCCTCCGGGTTCAGATGAGTCATCGCCCGTGTCGTCGGAGACGGCTCCCTCACCCACTGCCGCGGATGGACGAGGAACGTCCGACGATCCATGAGGATGGACCGCACGGACGGGAGGCGGTGGCGGAGCCGGTTGAGGATGTCGAAGCCGTGCGTGTCGATGTCACCCCAGTAGAACACCTCCTTACCCTCCAGCCACGGTAGAGCGACGACGCCTCCGAGGGCGAAGCCCGAACCGAAGACCACCAGCGCTTCTGGGGCAGCCGGGAAGGCCAGGTAGGTCACCTCGTTCTCGACGACGTATACCCTTGAGGCGCCGGGGTCCCGCCGGGCGAGCTCGTCGCTGCGCACCGACATCTCGGTGAACCCCCAGCCTCCTGCAGCGATTCCCGGGTCGAGGATCCGGAAGCGGGTGTAGCCCGGCTTTTCGAGAAACCCGAACTTGCGCACGAAGGTGGTCGCCGCCGCCCCCTCGCCGATCCGCTCTGCTGGCAGGACCACAGTGAGGATCTGGTCCAGCAGCCTGTGGTGCTGCTCCACGAACTTGGTGTCGACGCCGTCCACGTCGATCTGGCGCAGGTAGGTCCGCGATGTGTCGCGTCCGGCGATCCACCGGACGGTTTCGAGGACCTGCTCCCAGACCTCGGCGTGGCGCAGGGCATCCATCGGATGCGACGAGAGCCAGTCCACGAGGCTTGGCACGGCAGATCGGGTCGCTTCCGCCAGGGCGTCGAGGGTCTTGACATCTTCCTCGGTGCCCAGCACTTTGCACAGCTGGTCGAAGGAGTCCACCCTGGCCCGGGCTGGGAGCCGGTTGGTGCCGAGCTGGCGGCCCCGCACCTCCCTGTACTCGAGCGTCCACCCGGCCGCGTCCCGCTCGAACCGGGTCAGCCATGCTCGGCAGTTGTCGAGCCGGTCGAGCAGGTCGCCGGCCGCCGGGCCCTTGATCGGCAGCGTGACGGGCTGCCACGGCTGGCCGGTGGCGTACGCCCGGAGGTAGCTCCCGGCATCCCATCTGCGGCGCAGCACGGCGACCAGCTGATCCGGGCGGGTCCATCCTGGACTGCTGACGCGCTGGGCCCCGGTCATTGGTCGACCATTCTCGGGATGGCGTGGCAGCTACTCATCGCACCGGACCGGTCTCCCGGGCCGGTCACGCCGCCGGACCCGCAGGTGCCGCTACGGAGGTCAGGTCTTGCGGCCCGGAGGTGTCACCCCCGCGGCCGAGCCGTAGGCGGAACTCGGTGATGGTCAGCGACTGCAAGCGCGAGTAGTTGCCGTTGGGATTGTCGACGAAGCCGACCGCGGACACATGCGGCTCGATCACGTGGATCTTCTGCAGCGGCGTGACGATCAGCAGCTGCAGCCCCAGCCGGGTGAACAGGCTGAGGGCGTAACGGGTGGAGGCCTCCGAGCCCCGGCTGAAGGCCTCGTCGATCACCACGAAACGAAAAGCCTTGGAGCGAGCCGCGCCCCAGTCCAGCTTGAACTGGTAGGCGAGGGAGGCAGCCAGGATGGTGTACGCAAGCTTCTCCTTCTGGCCGCCCGACTTGCCGCCCGAGTCGCTGTAGTGCTCGTACTCTGCGTCTCCGTCCCGCCACCGTTCGGACGCCGAGAAGACGAACCACTGGCGCACGTCGGTGACCCTCCTGGTCCAGGCCCGGTCGATCTCGGTAGAACCCTCGCGGCCCCTGAACCGGTCGATGAGCGCCTTGACCTGCAGGAATTTCTGCTCCGAGTACTGGTCGCTCCGGTCGAAGCTGACGATGCTGTCGGTACAGGCCCGCAGATCTGCCCGGAATTCGCGCACGTCCGTATTGGGGCTGGCTCCGGCGATCAACCGGATGTAGCGCCCGTCGTCGTAGTCGATGTCCTCGAGCGACCGGTTGATGGTCTCCAGCCGGTCCTTGATGTCCCTCTCCTGGGCGTTGAGCCTGGCGGCGAAGCCGGCGATGTCCCGGATGGTGTTCTGGTTGAGATACTCCTTGAACTCCTGCTCGAAGCGTGGGAGGTCGTCTTCGTACACCCGGCGATGCAACTCGCGGTAGTCGGCCCCCGACTCCACGGAATCGTCCGTCTCGGCCGCTTCCTGCGGGTAGCGGTGGCGGAACTCGCCCATCCTCTGGATGATGCGCCGGGCCAGCTTGCTCCGGACTTCCTCCAGCTTCCTCTCATCGGCGGCGAGGACCTCCTGCACCGCCTTCTCGGCCCGGGCAAGGGCGGCCCCGTCCTCGAGAGCGCCTGGCACGTGCGCCTGGATGATCGCCTCGACGGCGGCCCGGTCCTCGTCGTCCACGCCGGTGGTAGGGGCGCGAGCGAGCAGCGCAACGGACCGCTGCAGCTCCGTCTCGGCTCCTTCCCGCCGATGGGAGAGCGCGCCTCTGTGCTCTTGGAGCGAGCGGGCCCGGCCCTCGCCCGTGGTGATCGCCCCTTTGGTGCGCTGCAACTCCGTGTTGAGCGCCGACAAGCGGTCGGACTTCGACAGGATCCGCTGTGCCTCCTCATGAAGCGTGGCGACCTGATTGACGAGCCGCTCCCAATCGAGCTCCTCCCACGACGAGTAGCTGCCGAGACCGGCGAGAGCGACCAGGCTGGTCGCCACCGCCTCTGCCTTTCCCTTCCTCTGCCGGATCTCGGACTCGTGTGACGACATCCGCCCGTGGATAGCCGTGGCGTGGTCGACGAGGGTCTGGATCTTGGCCTCGTTGCTCCACCCGAGCACGTACTCCCTTCGGTCGTCGATCCGGCGTCGGTCGTCCTTCTCGTGGCGGTCCCGGTCCTTGATCTGGCCGGGGCGGGTCACCGCCTTGGCGCTGGAGCGGAACTCGGCCATCGTCTCTACGCAGATGTGGTTGGCTCTCCTGGCCAGCTCGGCTTCCAACCAGGCGCGCAACGGGGTGTCCTGCCTGATCTCGACCTGGTCGAGCAGGAGCGGCAGGCCGCCGGAGCGGTCCGGGCTCGGCGGGGAGACCGCGGCGGTGGGGACCCGGTAGTACACGAGGCGGGCAGCCAGGTGGTGGTCGTTGATCCAGGTCGCCACCTGCTCGTAGAAGCGTGTTGGGACGAGCATGGACAGAGCGAAGTTGTGTAGGACCCGTTCCGCTGCTCCCTCCCAGTCGGCGGCGTCGGTCCGGACCTGGATGAGCTCGCCGGCGAAAGGGAGGGCGTCGGCGTCCAACCGGAGCCCCTCGCACAGCCGGGCCCGCAGCTCGAGGCTGGCTCGCGGGAGGTTGGTGCGACGGGACTGGAGGCTGTGCAGCTCCTCGTTGACCGCCCGGGCTTCGTCGGTGACGTTCTGGAGGGCCACCGAGGCGTCGGTGAGGCGGTACTGGGCCTCGGCCTGATCGGCTCGAAGCTGCGCTTCGCGCGCTTCGACCTTCGCCTTGGCCGCGATGAACTGCGACTCACCCGCCACCGGCTCGAGCCCGGCGCCGGCGAGGAGCTGGTTGAACTTCTCCAGCCTCCGCCTGCGCTCGGGCTGCTCGCGGTTCAACCCGTCGATCGTCGTGGCGATGTCGTCCAGCCGGTTCCCGCCCTGGCCGGCGATCTCGATCCTCAACCCGTCTGCGCTGTCCCGCAGCCCGGCCAGCTCCCGGCTCACGCTGTCGAGGGACCGGTCGAGCTCGCCCATCTCGGCGTCCAGGACGGTGAGTTGGGTCTCGAAGACGTTCCGCGCCCGCTCGGCGAAGAGGTACGGCAGCCCTCGTCGCCGGGCGCCGACGGCGTCCACCGCCGCGCCGGCCTGGTCGTGGGCGTCCAGGTCGGAGACCACGGGTGCGAGCAGCTCCAGCTGCTGGCGGGCCTGGACGACGGCGTCGTGGGCTCGGGTCAGGTTGTCGAAGTGCTCGACGAGCGCGTCGAGGTGCGCCTTGGTGTCGAACGGCTCGAGCATGTGGCTGCGTACGAAATCGGTGAGGTCATCCACCGCTTTCATCGACACGGTCTGGTGGAAGAGCTCCATCGCCTGCTCCGACTCGATCCCGAGTCGCCGGCGGAACTCCCGCCCGTATTCGGCGAACGTGTCGCTCACCTTGGCGCCGGTCGCCCGCAGACGGCGTTTGAGGGCGGACAGCTCGGTTCCGAAGTCGAAGAATGCGTCCCGGATGGACATCTCCCAGTCCGCGGTCACGAAGAACCTGTCGGGTTGCCCCGGCTGGCCCGGGTCCTGGGGGCGGAACACCTGTGCCAGGGTGACGGTGGTATCGAAGTCCAGGTTGGTGAAGATGCCGAGGATTACTGAAAAGAAGCCAGCGTCGCGCAGCCCCACCGGTCGTGACCTGCCGGTCGTCTCGTTTCGTTCGGACTTGAAGTGCCCCTCCACGTAGGATCTCAAATCCCGCTCACGAGTGTTCGCGCCGGCCGCCCGGTTGTAGGAGATCTTGTGGGACGGGAGGAGAAGCGTGGTGACGGCATCGACGAGGGTGGACTTCCCCGAGCCGATGTCCCCGGTGAGCAGGGCGTTGCGCCCCGCCAGCTCGAAGGACCAGACGTCGCGATCGAATGTTCCCCAGTTGTAGACCTCGAGCCGGCGCAGCCGGCTGCCGGGGAGGCGGTCGGGCTGGGCAGCGTCGAGGTCCATCATGTTGATGAGGGGCCGCGCCGTCACTCGCCGTCGCCCTCGTTGTCGGCCCCGGCCAGGATGACCAGGTACTCGTCGAGCCGTCGGTCGAAGTCCGACAACCACTGCCCGTCCACGAAGGCCTTGAGGATGCGTCTCACCTCGAACGCCTGCTCCTGGTTGCGGAGAGGGCGAAGGAACCCCATCTCCACCACCCGCCTGATGTGACCGTCGATGGTCTCGACGATCCTGGCCTCGTTGGGGGAGTCCGGCAGGTAGAGGCGCACCATGTCGACGAGCTGCTCCCGGGTCACCACCAGCCGGCTCTCGGAGCTGCTGGCGTCGAACTCGACCATGCGCTTGCGCAGCAGGGCCAGCAGCACGCTGGTGTGGAACGACAAGGGCCGCCTGGCCACCAGGCGGGGCAGGTCGGGCTCTTCATCAGCCGCCGGCCGGCTCCGCAGGTATGCGTACCCTTCCGACTCGTCGACGACGAGGCCGAGCCCGAGGACCGAAACGTAGTCGGCGACCTCGCGGCGGAAGTGGAGGAGGTGCTCCCAGGCCTGCTCGTGCGTGTCGCGGTAGACGGGGCCCTTCATGAGGTGGATGGCGACCGACGAGAGGCCAGCCGGCGCGGTGCCGGTCGGGGACACGGAGCTGGTCGAGGCCGCTGTGTCGCTCACGGAGCCTCCGTCATCCTGTCGGCCCTGTCGCGGGTGAATGTGACCCGCGGCATGTCCACCAGGCGTTCGCCTTCGCTGGCGGCCCACCCGATCAGTTCCCGGCGCTCCCCGTCGAACACCGTGGCCAGACCCGGCTCACCGAGCGACAGGTAGCCGATCAGCTCCGCCAAGCCGTGCTGGAGCGGAGCGTCCGAGACGATGTCGCGCAGCCCTACCTGGGTACGGGGACCGAGCCCGGCGAAGACCCGCCGTGCCAGCTCGTCCCGATCCACGTAGGCCTGCGCCTCCAGCACGGAGGCGTCGAAGTCCTCGGCGCCGGCCTCGGCCCGCTCCGAATGCAGAGCGGTCGTGCCTGGTCGCCGGTGCAGGGGGCGCTCCATCGGCAGGTGGGCGGAGATGCGGTCGTCGTCCATCTCCGTGCTGACGGGCGGGTCTCGCAGCTGGCGCAGGTGGAGTGCCTTGGCCTCGACGGCGCGCAGCAGATCGAACACGCGTCGGTTGTCGAGCCAGACATGATCGTCGAGGAAGCGGCGCAGCTGCTCCGACAGCAACCGGACGGTCGACTGGGTCCGTTCGCTGGCCTCGATCCAGTCGTAGTGGACTCGGCTCAGCCGGTCGTCGCGCCCGGCGATGTCAAGCGTCCGGAGCCGGTCCAGCAGGTCGGTGAGCTCGTCTTGGCGTTGGTGGGATAGCAGGAGGTCGTAGAACGCCTGGAAGCTCCGGCCCTGGTCCGATTCGGCGATGCTGTGGCGGCTCCCGAGGACGTCGTCGAGCAGCGAGCCCTTGGACTCGGTCCAGCCGGCGATCTTCTGTCGCAGGTGCCGGTCGAGCTGACGGAAGTTCTCCTCCACCTCCCGGAAGTCGGAGAGCAACTCGCGCGCCGTCTGCGAGAACTGCTGGTACCGGTCCCTCAGGCTGGCGGAGTCGAGCACGGTGACCTCACCCCGCTCGACCCGGGCGATCTCGGCGTCGATCTCGTCCCGCCGCCGGCGCAGCTCGGCCAGCCGGCGGTCGGGGTCGTCGTCGGCCCCGAAGACCATCTGGCGCAGCAGCTCGAAGATGGTGTTGAACCGTGACTCGGTCCCGACGAAGTCCCGTCCCCGCAGCTCCTCCACCCACAGGAGCGCCTTCTCCACCACCGGGGAGATGTCGTACCTCGGCTCGTCCGACCCTGGCTGGTAGAACTTGCGCAACCAGCCACGCTCCGAGGTCCACTCGTCCAGGTAGGCCTGGGCCGGCCGGGGGAAGCGATCCTCGCCCAGGCGCTGGTTGAGGGCGTAGAGCTCGTCGTCGAGCTCGCCCACGACCTCCGACGCGGGCAGGTCACCGACGTTGCGCTCCACGAACACGCGGCTGAGGAAGCCGAGGACCAGCGCCACGTTGCTCGCGCTCAGGAGGCGCCAAGCCGGGTGGCGCTCGCGGAGCTGCTCGATCTCGTCGTAGTCCATGACTTGCTCGCCTGCCGCTACTGGTCGGTCACACGGAGGATAGGACGTCGGTGTGACAGCGACGAGAACCTGGACGCATCTCCACCTGCTGTGTAACAGGGGGAGCCCCCCTGTGGAGCAGGACCAGCAGGTATGGTTGCGGCGTGGAAGGGTCGCCGTTCCCGTACCAGGGCCCGCCCGACGCCGGGCAGCTCCACGGCCGCGACGACCTCGTCGAGGATCTGGTCGAACGGGTCACCGCCCGTCGCGTGACAGCGCTGCTCGGCCCTCGCCGCTACGGCAAGTCCAGCATGCTGCGGGAGGTGTCGGCACGCTGCTCGGAGCTGACCACGGTGTGGGTGGACCTGTACGAGGTCACCTCGCCGCCTGATCTGGCGATCCGGTTCGACGCCTCTGTGATCGGGGGCTGATCTGGATTGCTGGCTCCGGCGTTGCCCGACGGTCGCCATGCTCGAGCGCTCAGGCGACCACCGGGTGCTCGGTCAGCTCGAGATGGTCATCGGACCAGGAATCGAATCGACTGATGTCGGACGTCCACGACGACGTCTCGTCAGGCCACTGGGTAGCCGATGTCGTCGAGCTTCGCCCTGATGGTGGCCGCATCGATCTCGGCGTCGTCGAAGGCGACGTGGACGGTCTTGGTGTCGATGTCGACTTCGACTTGCTGTACACCGGGCGTCCCGCCGAGATCGCGCTCGATGGTGTTCTTGCAATGGGCGCAGGAGATGTCGTTGGCGGTCAGGTCGAGGATGCTCATTGGCTTGCTCCGTTTGGGGTGGGTAGGCGATTTCGCTGATGGCCGCCGTCTGCTGAGAATCGGCGGAGTCGCAGGGCGTTGGTCACGACGCTGACCGAGCTGGCGGCCATGGCCAGCGCCGCGTACATCGGGGGGAGGATCCCCGCCGCGGCGAGGGGGACCAAGACTACGTTGTAGCCAAACGCCCAGCCCAGGTTCTGCCAGATGATCCGGCGGGTGGCGCGAGCCAGGGAGATGGCGTCGCCGACGGCGCCGATGTCGCCGTGGACGAGGGTTATGTCGGCGGTGGCCATGGCCACACCTGTCCCGCTGGCGACGGCGATGCCGACATCGGCGGTGGCGAGGGCCGGAGCGTCGTTGATCCCGTCGCCCACCATCGCAACGGCCCCATGCTCTTGGAGCTGGCGGACGAGGCCGGCCTTGTCGTCGGGGCGTAACCCAGCATGCACCTCGTCTGCGCCGACATCGGCTCCGACGAGCCGGGCGACCTCGGGACGGTCGCCGGTGGCGATCACGACCCGGAGCCCTTGGGCGTGCAGGCGGTCCACCCCGGCAACTGCGTTGGGTCGGAGCGGGTCGGTGATGCCCACGACGAGGCGCAGTTCGCCATCGACGGCCACACCGACGGTGGTGCGGCCCCGCTCGGCGAGCTGTTGTGCGGCGCGCGTCGCCTCGGCGGCTCGGACACCTGGCGTCACTGGCGTGGGCTCCTCGCCTGCCGCCGCGCCGGGGCCGGCGGCCAGCCACTCCACCGAGCCGACGGCGACGCGCCGCCCGGCTATGTGGGCGGTCAGGCCCTCGCCGGGGCTGGCCTCGGCGTCGACGGTGCGGTGAGGGACGGGGATGCCGGCGGCTGTCGCCGCCTCCTGGATGGCGCGGGCCAATGGGTGCTCGGAGGTGGCTTCGGCGGCGGCGGCGAGGGCCAGGGCCTCGGATCCGTCGGTCCCGTCGAGGGCGACCACATCGACGACTTGGGGGTGGCCGGCGGTGAGCGTGCCGGTCTTGTCGACCACGACGGTGCGGAGGGCCCGGACCCGTTCGAGCGCTTGGCCGCCGGAGACCAGCAACCCCAGCTCAGCTCCTCTACCTGTGCCGACCATGACCGCCACCGGGGTGGCCAGGCCGAGGGCGCAGGGACAGGCCACCACCAGCACGGCCACCGCCGGGATGAGAGCGCCGATGAGGGTGTGCCCGCTGGTCAGCCATCCGATGAACGTGGCGGTCGCCGCCAGCAGGATCACCGGGACGAACACCGACGAGACCCGGTCGGCGAGGCGCTGCGCCTTGGACTTCTCCATCTGAGCGCGTTCGACCAGCGCCGTGATCTGGGCGAGGGTCGACTCCGCCCCGGTCCGGGTCACCCGCACATGCAACGCCGCCAGACCGTTGACCGTCCCCCCGATCACCTCATCGCCGGGAACTTTGAGAGCCGGGACGCTCTCGCCGGTCACCATCGACTCGTCCACGGCCGCCGAGCCCTCCGTCACCATCCCGTCGGCCGGCATCGTCTCGCCGGGGCGGACCATCACCATGTCCCCGGGCCGGAGCGAGCTGGCGGCGACGTCCACGCTGGCCGATCCGCTCCCGGCGACCGCTCCCGCCCGGGCGAGCAGGTGGGCCGTCCTGGGCGCCAGACCGGCGAGTGTCTCGATGGCCTCTCCAGCCCGGCCCCGGGTGAGAACCTCGAGGTACTTGCCGACCGAGATCAGCGTGATGATCACCGCCGCCACGTCGAAGTAGGTCGCCTGGCCTCGAAGCGCGAAGGTGGCCGCCACCGAGTAGAAGAAGGCAACGGCGGACCCCAGCGACACCAGCGTGTCCATGTTGACCGCCCCGTGACGCAGGTTCGTCAGGGCTCCGCGGTGGAACCCCCAGCCGACCCAGGCGAACACCGGGGCGGTGAGGGCCAGCTGCCAGTACGCGGACCATGATGGGCCGGGCACGCCATAGGCGAGGGTGAGAACGGCGGCGGTTAGCAGCGCGCCGACGCCGAGCTTGACCCTCCGCCGGCTCAGGTCGGCGCTGCGGCGGGCGCGGCGTTGGGCGACCTCCTCGGCCGGGTCGGACGTCGGCGCCGCTGGCGCTGCGCTGTAGCCGGCGGTCTCCACCGCTCGCACCAGGGCCGCGGTGTCGACGGGCGCCGACAGCTCCACCTGCGCGGACTCGGTGGCCAGGTTGACCCGAGCCTCCGCCACGCCCTCGACGTTGCCGAGGGCCCGTTCCACGCGCCGTACGCACGAAGCGCAGGTCATGCCGCTGACCTCGAGGGTCAGGGACATCTTCTGGGACTCGGTGCTGGAGGACGGGGCAGCGACGTGGTAACCGGCCCGTTCCACCGCCGCTGCCAGCACGCCGTGATCGACAGCGTGCCCGGGTGAGACGACGACGCTGGCGGACTCGGTGGCCAGGTTGACCCGAGCCTCCGCCACGCCCTCGACGTTGCCGAGGGCCCGCTCGACGCGGCGCACGCACGAGGCACAAGTCATCCCCTCGATGCCGAGGTCGACCGTCGCTGGTGTCGGTTCGGTCGTCGTGTCGCTCATGGGTTTGCCTTTCCCCTCAACCCATCACGAGTGCAGTAGCCGGGAGATGGCATCCGAGGCCTCCTTGACCTTGGTGGTCGCTTCCATCCCGCCGGCGGCGGCAGCCTGGACCACGCAGCTACCCAGGTGGTCCTCGAGCAGGCCGAGCGCCACCGAGTGCAGCGCCTTGGTGGCTGCTGACACCTGGGTGAGGATGTCTATGCAGTAGCGGTCCTCGTCGATCATCCGTTGCAGGCCGCGCACCTGCCCCTCGATGCGGCGAAGACGCTTCAGGTAGTCCTCACGGTTGCTGGCGTAGCCATGCACGGCGATCCTCCTCCGAATCATTACTATACCCCCGCACGGTACTACTGGCCACCGGCCCCTGAGGTGGTGACGCCAGGGGTGGCGGAGATCCGTCCGCTGGGAAACCCAGGAACGCCGCTCGTAACGCAGCATGGCGACCCATTGCTGAACGGGGGGCTCGCTACCTCGCTCGAGGCGGTGACCGACGATCCCGCCCAGTGCCGCGCGCCCGCGAGCTCGCCTGACGTGGGGATCGCGCCGGGCCGGATCGGGAGGTCCGCAACGATGCCGGTCGATCCGGCTCGGGACCAGGTGCTGGCGCTCCCGGCCGGCGGCTCCGCCGGGCAGCGTTCCGATTGAGGAGGTGGTGCGATGGTCCGACCCGTCCCTAACCTGAGCCGGTGGGACGGCGCCGCCATCGGATCGTGACGGGAGCGCTGTCGGGCGCGGCGCTGTTGGCGGTTATGGTCGTTGCTAGCTCCTGCGGAGCCCCGGTGCCACCGATCGGGGCCGCCAGGCAGCCCACCGCCTTGCCGCGCACTGCCGGGCCGCGCACTGCCGGGCCGCGCACTGCCGGGCCGCGCACCG
>JAJZJY010000065.1 GCA_021809885.1 Actinomycetes bacterium | reverse complement strand
CCGGCAGCGCCGCGCCCGTCCGGTCGACAAAGGATCCGGCCTCGATGCTCGACCGGCATGCCCAACCACGCCTGTCATCGAGAGCAACGCCAGGTCAGACGGGGGTCTGAATGGTTGCGACCGGTGCCCCGCCCATAGGCATCCACTACCAGGGCCCCGTGCCCCCCGATTCTTGCGGTTAGCGACCAGCGAGAACGGAGGACACAGGGCATGGGTGACCGTAGTAGCGACGCCAGCGCACTGCTCGGGATGGACGGCTTCGTCGTCCTCTCCCAGAGCGAGGAGGACGGCGAGGTGTGGGTCCTCGTCGAGACGACGGCGACCGTGGCCGGCTGTCCGAGCTGCGGCGTGAAGGCGACCGGGCACGGGCGCAGCGTGGTCCAGGTTCGTGACCTGTCGGCCGGTGGACGACCCGTGCGCCGCTGATGGGCTTGTGGCGAGCGAGGCCGCTGAAGATCTCCAAGATCTGTAGTGCGCTGGGCGTACCGCACTCGCGGTCTTCTGTGCAGAGCGGGATCGACGTGACGTCGGTGGCCGCCATAGCCCGTCGGATCTGACGCACGACAAGGGCCTGGACGAGCTGGGCGACGAAGTGACAGCACAAGAGGCCTTCGATGCGTGATGCTTGGAAAGCGGGGTTCCCCCTCGCAGCGACCCATGCGTGCCGTCGGGACATCCGACACTCGATCCCTCTCCGGGTGTTGGCTCCGGCTCGATCGCCGAGCTGACGACAGCGGTCGTCCGCCTCACAGGGCGCATCGCCGAGCAGGTCTCCGGCAACCGTCCGGCGTCCGGTCCGTCGCCACCCGCTTCACCGTCGGGCTCGATCGGTGGGCCCGGCGTAAGCAGCGCCTCCAGGGCTTGCATCTCGAGCATCCCTCGGATGCCCTCGGGGCGGTCGCCAGCCAGCTCGGACCGCACGCCAGGGGCTTGCCGCCTGGCTGCACGCCGCCTTGGGGCTCGGCTTCGGGAAGAATTCAGCCGTGCGCTCGCGGCTCGGGGTGCCCGTCAGCTCCGGTATGCCGTCACAAGGGGCCACCGGGCGCTCGGCACGGACCTGGTGCCGGTCCGACAGGCGATCGTCGAGCAGCGCAACGATGCCCCCAGGGTGGCGATGGGCGGGACCGGCTGGCGGGTCGGCGGCCGTGGTGCGTGGCCGTGGGAAGCGACCTCGAAGGAGGCGACCGCCTGAGACATGGCCGAGGGTCGGGCGGAACGGGCCGACGGCGCTTCGAGGCGGCGATCGTCCTGCTCGGCGAGGAGTGCTCCGGCACCCTCGTAAGCGGCAATGGGGTCGTCTGCCGCGACGACCATACGGCCGTTCGTCAGACCTGCATCGCTCACATGCTCCGCCGGTGGGTCGAGCTGGAGGTCCGACCTGCCGGACTGGACCTGTCCATCTGGCCGACCCCCGGCAGGTGAAGGATGTCCTTCTCGCCGCCAGCGATGCCCACGACGTCACGCAGCGCACTCGCCGGGACAACCTCGACTCCGACCTCGCCGGTCGGATCGAGCTGCTCGCCGAAGGCGCCCATCCCCACGGGGAACGGGCCTCCGAACGGCGGTCAGGCGACCCCCGAGCGGCCGGTCCTCGCAGCTCTGCCGGCTCCGCACCCGGGTGGCCGTCCGACTACGCTGCTGGCGTCCCGCGGTCGTGTCGTGCATCGCCGGGCGCGGCGTGCGGCCGGCCCGCGGCGCCTCGCCCGACGGCGTGGAGCGGCACGTGCCCCTGTCCCCCTGAGCACCGGGAACGAGCGTTGACCACCGACTTCGAGAGCCCCTCCCTCCGTACGGCCCGAGCGCACGCCGACGTCGGTCTGCCCGTCGAGCGGGGCGCCCGCTTCCGGCTGCTCAAACGGATCGTCTACCGGGTGAGCTGGGTCTTCCTCCGCCACCAGGTAGCCCTCAACCACGCCCTGCTCGACGAGCTCGCCATCCTCCGGGAGGAGCGGGCAGCAACCCTGGCGGCCCTGGACAACCGGTTCGACCTTGCGCTGCGACAGGTGTTCGACGAGCTGCGGGACCACGTCGCCCGGTCGGCCGACGAGCACGTCCGGCTCGCCCAAGAGCTCTCGGAGCTCTCGTCCCGCATGGAGCCGCTCTCGCCGCTCGTCCCGGTGGTCGAGGACTTGGCGGAGCGCGTCGCCCGCGAAGCATCGGCCATGCACCTGGCCAGGGCGGAGGCCGCCATCGTCGTCGAACGGGTCCGACGGGCGCTCCCCCCCTCCAACCTCGAGCTCCGCGAGGACCTCCCCTCGGCCTGGGACGACCTCTACCTGCCCTTCGAGGACGTGTTCCGCGGGTCCGCGGAGCTGATCCGGTCGCGGCTCTCCGTCTACCTCCCCGATGTCGCCGGGCTGGACCGAGGAGACCGGCCCGTCGTCGACGTCGGGTGCGGCCCAGGTGACTGGCTGGCGGTCCTCGCCGCCGAGGACATCCGGGCCTACGGCGTCGACAGCAACCTCCGGAGCGTGGAGCGGGCGCAGGCGCTCGGGCTCGACGCCCGGCACGGCGACGCCTTCGCACACCTCGCCGGCGTGCCGGCGGGGTCGCTGGCGGCCGTCACGGCGTTCCACCTCGTGGAGCACGTCACCACGGAGCAGCTGGTCGAGCTGCTCGACCTCGCCTATCGGGCGCTCATGCCCGGCGGTCTGGTGATCCTCGAGACGCCGAACCCGGACAACTTCATGGTGGGGACGTCGAACTTCTACCTGGACCCCACCCACCGGAACCCCCTCCCGCCGCCGTTGCTGGCGTTCCTCGTCGGCTCACGTGGGTTCCGGGACACCTCCGTCCGGCCGCTGCGGCGCGGCACCCTCGAGCCGGCTCCGCCGTCCGCGCTCGCCGCCCTCGACCCGGCGGTGGCCGCGATCATCGAGCTCCTCCAGGAGCATCTGCTGGCGGGGGAGGACTACGCCGTTCTCGCGTATCGGTGATGGCGCCGCGCCCGCTCCACGTCGCCGTGTGGTGCCCGATGCCGCCGGCTCCGTCGGGTGTGGCCGGGCACGGCTTCCGTCTGGTCGAAGCGCTGCGGGAGAGGATCGCGGTGAGCGTGGTCGTCCCGCGCCCGCAGCTCGGGGGCGCACGGGTGCCGGACGGCTGCGCCGTGCTGACCCCGGACGAGGCCCTCCTCGGGCAGCTCGACCAGCCCGACGTCCACCTCTACCACCTCGGCAACGACCCGCAGCTCTTCGGGTGGATGCTGGGGGCGATCACCACCCGGCCGGGCGTCGTCGTGCTCCACGACCCCTCGCTCTTCGACCTCTACCGGGGCACCTGCGCCGGCTCGCCGACCTTGTGGGAGCGAGTCCTCGCCAGCCACGGTCACGACCGACCGCTCGTGCCGACCGGCGCGGGGCAGGGCGTGCCGGCCCCCGGCGAGGCCCACGACGTCTTCGTCGACGCCGTGGTCCGTCGGAGCCTCTGCACGATCGTCCACGCGCGCTCCCTTGCCGACCAGATCGCCGAGTCCGGCTCGGGCACACCGGTGGTGCACCTCCCGCTCGCCCCGTCGATCCTCGAGGAGGCCGCCGTCGGGGGGCCCGTGACGACGGGGCGGAGCGCTGGAGGAGTGCCGGGTCCCGTCGTCGTCCCCGGCGACGCCCTCGCTCGCCCTGACGGGCACCTCGAAGCCGGCCGTGAGGCTCGGGAGGACGTTCGTTCCAGCGCGACCTGGGACCAGGTCGCGGCTTCCTACGTGCGCGTGCTCGACGAGCACGGGCGACGCCGCGATCGGGTCGAAGGACCACCCCCGGCGGCCGGAGGAGCGACCGGACCGGCTCGGCCAGCGGGCGTCTTCGGGCTGAACGTGCACGGAGACTGGACGGCGACCACCGGGCTCGCCCATGCCGCCCGTCGGCTGTGCGTCGGCCTGCTCGCCCAGGGGGTCCCGGTGGCGATCGAGGCCGTCGCCTCGCACGCACCCACCGACCCTTCCCTCCTGCCGCCCGAGCTCGACCGCGCGCCACGGGGCCGCCACTACCCGATCGACCTGTGGACGTTGAACCTCAACGAGTTCCCGCTGGTGCCCGACGACCAGCTGCGGTCGCCCAGGACTCGTCGCTACCACATCGCCACCTGGTACTGGGAGCTCCCGGACGTCCCGGCGCCACTGGCGGAGCAGTTCGACCGCGTCGACGAGATCTGGGTGCCCAGCCAGTTCGTCCGCCGCGCCTTCGTAGGACGGACGCGCAAGCCGCTGACCGTCGTGCCGACGACCGTGCCCACGTTCGTCGCCAGCGACCGACCATCCGTCCTGCGGGACAGGCTCGGTATCCCCCGGGACGCGGTCACGTTCCTGTTCACGTTCGACTTCAACTCCACGGTCGGCCGCAAGAACCCTCTCGGCGTGGTCGAGGCGTTCACCCGCGCCTTTCCCGAGCGGGGCGACGGCGCCCCGATGCTCGTCATCAAGGCCATCCACCTCGATCGAGCACCTGCCTTCGCAGCGCTGCTCGCGGAGGCCGTCGAACGGGCGGGTGGCCTCCTCGTCAACTCGTTGTTGTCGGGCCAAGCGCTCGCCGACCTCTTCCACGCCTGCGACGTGTACGTCTCGCTCCACCGCTCGGAGGGGTTCGGGCTGGGGATGGCCGAGGCCATGGCCATCGGCAAGCCCGTGGTCGCAACGGCCTACTCGGGCAACCTCGACTTCATGAACGTGGCCAACAGCTGCCTGGTCGGGTACCGGCTCCGGCCCGTCGTCCCCGACGACCACCGCTACAACGTCGAGATGTCGGGGACCTCTACCGAAGGTGCGCTGTGGGCGGAGCCCGACCTCGAGCACGCCGCGAGGTGGATGCGTGCGCTCGCCGCGGACGAGCGGCTCCGGCGCCGTATCGGCGAACGCGGCCGACAGACCATCGCCGCCTCGTTCACCGAGGAGGCCGTCGGCCGGATCGTCCTCGCCAGGTTGCGCACGCTCGCCGACGAGCTCCACCTCGAGGAGCCCCGGTCGCCGCGCTGCCTGGCCGGCGTGGGCGCGGGGGGCGGCTCCTGGGACGGTACGTGAGCGCACTGGCGGGCGGCACCGCTCGGTGGCGCGCCGCGTCCTCGGGCGCACATCGGTCGGTCGCGGGGGCGCTCGTCGTCTCGGTCTACTGCCTTATCGGCCTGATCGCCCACTGGCCGCTGTTGCCTGCCGACCCCAGTCGTGTCTACTTGAGCTGCGACTGCGGTGACATGTCCCAGACGATCTGGTTCCTCGCCTGGACCCCTCATGCCATCCTGACTGGGCACAATCCCTTCTTCACGACGGCGATGAACTACCCGGTGGGGGTGAACCTGGCGCAGAACACCCTGATGCCGCTCCTCGGGGTCCTCGCTGCCCCGGTGACCGCGACCCTCGGGCCGGTGGCGTCGGCGAACCTCTGGATGGTCCTCGCCATGCCGCTCTCGGCCACCTCGGCGTACCTGGTCCTGCGCCATTGGCGGCTGGAGGTCCCTGCTGCGGCGCTCGGGGGCCTCCTCTTCGGGTTCTCGCCTTATCTCGTCGGTCAGGGGATCGGCCACCTCGACCTCGCCTTCGTGCCCCTCGTCCCCCTCATCGTCCTCGTGCTCGTCGACCTGGCCCGCGTGCCTGCACACCCGTTGCGGCTCGGGACGGTCCTCGCGCTCTTGATCGTGGCGCAGTTCTTCGTCTCCCCGGAGGTCCTTGTCACCGCGCTGATCCTCTGCGCGGTCGGCGTGCTGGCTTCCGGTGTCCGCCAGGCGGTCCGCGACCGAGCGGCACTCGTTCGCCACGCCGTCCCGATGGCGCTCGGCCTGGGTGTCGCCGCGCTGATCGTCGGTGTCCTCCTCGCCTATCCGGCCTGGTTCGAGCTCGCTGGCCCGCACCACTTCGTCGGCTCGGCTCAGGGACCCCACAACGCCTATCGCGCCGACCTGGTCGACTTCGTCGTGCCGTCCCCGCACCAGTGGCTGGCTCCGGGCGGTCTGCGGGCATGGGGCGACCGCCTCACCCGTCGGGTCGGCGTCGAAGACGGTGCCTACCTCGGAGCACCCGTGCTCGTCCTCGCCGCCTGGGTCGCCTGGCGGTCCCGGGCCGCGGCTCGCACGCAGCTCGCAGTCGTGGTCGGCCTCGCCGCCGCCGTCCTGTCCCTCGGTCCCCACTTGGTGGTGGACGGGCGGGCGACGGGGATCCCCCTGCCGTTCCTCCTCGTCGCCCGCCTGCCGGGGCTCGCGAGCATCCTGCCGATCCGGATCTCGTTCGAGACCGACGCTGCCCTGGCCGCACTGCTCGCGTTCGGCGTGGACGATCAGTGGCGCCGGGTCCGGGCACGGGGCTCCCGAGGTCCACGCACGCCGGTGAGCGAACGTCGAGGCCGGTTCGAGCACGCCCGGAGGCGGAGCCCGCTGCCCGGGCGCGCGTGGCTGCTCGTAGCCGGCGTCCTGGTCGTGACCGGCCTCACCCTCGCCCCACAGTGGCCGGATCCCAGCTCCCCTGCCACGACCGCACCGGCCTCGCTCGCCCATCTCGCTCCCGCAGCGAGGACGCCGGTCGTCCTCAGCTATCCCTTCGCCATCTACCCGCAGGACCAGGTGCTCGCCTGGCAGGCCGCGACCGGGTTCAATTTCCGGCTGATCGGCAGCTACGCCCTCGTGCCGAGCCCGACCGGCGCGGCGATGGCGCACCCGTCGACGCTCCCCCCGGCCGACGTCGAGGTGTACCTCGACGCGATGGAGGGAGCCCAGCCGATCGTCGACGGCCCCGTCCCAGCCGTGGACGCCACGCTCGTCCGCGACACCGCGTCCTTCCTCCACCGCTACCGCGTCGGGCTCGTGGTCGTGGACCGCAGGACACGGCACGCCGGAGCCGTCGCACGGCTGTTCGCCCGCGCCCTCGGGAGGCCGCCGCGGCGTGCCGGTCGGCTCGACGTGTGGGAGATCGGTGCCCCCGCTCACGTCAGCCTGGCACGCAGCGGACCGCCCCGGCTTCCCCGCTGACGCTCCCCGTCCTGGGACGGGCACGGCCAGGGCAGCCTGTGGACTGGCCGTCCGTGGTGGGCCGTCCGGGTCTCGATCCCGGCACCTTGGGATTAAAAGTCCCCTGCTCTACCCGATGAGCTAACGGCCCGGGACTGCAAGATAACCCACGAGAGAACGCGCGAGAGAACGCGCGAGACACTACCCGGCACCACCCGAGCACGTCCGACTGTCCGGCGTGTGGCTCCCGGCGCAACCAGCTCGAACCCGGGAGGGTATGAGTCCCCCCACGTGGTGGGGTTTCGAGGCCGGTCCACCATGAGGTGAGCCACCGGCGTGATGCTCGGTGTGTACGCCAAGCGCACAACGAGGAGATCGCACCGATGGCTCTGTCCGATTCTGCCCTGTCCGAGCTGCTCGACGCGTTCCGCGCCGGAGACGGCACCGATCTTGTCCGTGAGCGCGCCCAGTGGGCCCTCCAGCAGCTCATCGAAGCCGAGGCCGCCGAGAAGATCGGAGCCGGCCGCTACGAGCGAAGCGACGCTCGGGTGACCCACCGCAACGGGTCGCGACCGAAGGCGCTGCGCAAGGGGGTGGCGCCAACGACCGACAAGTAGTCTGAGGCCCGCCTCACCGCGTGGTCACCTGGGGAGTTTCGTTGATCGACCCTGGGGAGTTCCCGAGATCGTCGGCAAGGCCTACGTGCACGGCGTCTCGACGAGGTCCGTCGACGACCTGGTGGCCGCCATGGGGGTGGAGGCCGGCATCTCCAAGTCCGCGGTGTCCCGGATCTGTGCCGGGCTCGACGAGCGGGTCGAGGCCTTCAGGAACCGGACCCTCGGCCACGTCGCCTTCCCCTACGTCTACCTGGACGCCGCCTACGTGGCTGTCTGGGACGACGCTCTCGGCCAGGTCGTCTCCCGGGCCGTGGTGGTGGCCACCGGGATCACCGCCGAAGGCGCCCGCGAGGTCCTCGGCCTCGACGTCGGCGACGGCGAGGACGAGACCTTCTGGAGCCGCTTCCTGCGCTCGTTGAAGGACCGGGGGCTCACCGGGGTCCGCCTCGTCATCTCCGACGCCCACGCCGGCCTGAAGGCGGCCGAGCTGCTCGCCGACGCCAAGTCCGACGCCCTCGCGTTCAGCACCTTCCTCCCGGCTCACTGGCGCAAGACCTGGTCGAACAATCCGATGGAACGCCTGAACAAGGAGATCAAGCGCCGGAGCCGCGCCGTGGGCATCTTCCCGAACGACACCGCTGCGATCCGCCTGATCGGTGCCGTGCTCGCCGACCAACACGACGAGTGGGCCGTCGCCCGTCGCTACCTGTCCGAGGAGTCCATGGTGGCCATGATCGATCGCGCGAGAGTGTCGATCGTCAGCTCGAGGTCACGAGCTGAGCACACCGAGGGTCACCCTCCGATTCCCACCACGTGCCGGGGCTCTGTCCAAGACCTCCGGACCCGTCTTGACTACTCCTCCAAACACTGGTACCCTCCACTCGGCGGATGGCGAGGAGATTACGGCGGATGGAGTTAACAGCCAAGTCGGAAACAGCAGGGACGTCCGATACCTGGGCTATCGTTACTTCGCTCTTCGGCTCTCCCGACGTGTTCGCCACCTACCTGACCCGCGAACTCTCCTTCCTCTCGGCTGAACAGGTCAGTACCTTCGGTCCCGACACGGACCTCATTGCTGACTTGGAGTTCGATTCCCTGTCTATGCTCGAACTCTTCGACGTCCTCGACTCTTTACTCGGTTCTGAGGCCGCCTTTGACATTCGACATGGCTGCCATCGGCACCACTGTGCGGAGCATTTATCTCTATTGCCTTGAGTCACTTCATAGGCCATTGGACCAGGAGCTCGGGTGAAGGTGGATCCAGTTCTCGATGAGCCTAGAGTCTCAGATGCCGGCAGCAACGCGCTAGCCCCTCAGGCACCGCAGATGTCCGGTAGGTTCGTCCAACTACGACCAATCACCCCGGCCGACTACGGTCCGCTGTACAAGATCGCCATCAGCGAGGAAGTGAACCTCCGCTGGCGATTTAGGGGCATTGTCCCCAGCTTTGAAGCGTTTTCGAACGCATTTAGGCCAGCCGACGTTACAGCGCAGTTCGCTATCACCACCCGCCAGAACGACGAGGCACAGGGGCTCGTTGTGGCCTACAACACCGATCCTCGCGATACCCACACCTACGTCGGAACGTTCGTCTCACCGAAGCTGGCGGGAACTGGGCTAGGGGTCGAGGCCACATCCCTCTTTGCCACCTACCTTTTCATGACCTGGCCATTCCGCAAGGTGTACTTCGAGGTTATTGAGTACAATCTGTCGTCATTCAAGATGGCCCTACATGATCTCTTTCGGGTCGAAGGTCATCTCGTCGACCACCTCTATTACGGTGGCCAATTCTGGGACATGCTTGTGCTCGCCCTTTACCGCGAAGACGCACTCCATTTCAGTGAAGCAAGGCGCGTGCATCGTCGGCACGCCTCCGACTCCGCGAAACCCCCGACAGTGAAGGAGCCGCAATCCGAATGAGCACTATAATGAAGAAGAACCGCTCTCGCCATATACAGCTCGCTAGCTCGAAAAGGATGCGCGGGCAGCAGTGGCAGCCGTTCTCGCTCCCGTTCTAGCTGGCGCATTTGGCGGAATTGCATTGGAGGCGAGCATTGCTCCGTCGGCATCGGCGGCAAGCACCTTCCCTGGGTACACAACTAGCTACTACGTCGATACGACCAACGCGAGCACGATAGGGGACCTCGGGTGTTATGACACCGGTAGCTCAGCCTCCGGCGCCCGCAATGTGGTCCTCGACTTCGGGCAGCAGGTCCCTGACGGTACTAGCAACACGGGCTGGGGCACGAATACCTGGGATGTGGGGGCTCTGCCCGACTATTCCGCCTCAAACCCTTCGGTTCTCAGTCTCTACAAGGCCTTTGCAAATGGCTGGCGTTATTGCAATAGTTCGCTGCCAGTCTGGCTAGGGCTCGGCACGAACAACTACGGCAGCAATGTCGGGACGTCACAGGGTGCCGATTGGGGTAGTCTTGTCGGTGTCCTCGCCAGCGACTACTCCGGAACCAACATTCACGCGCGCGGCGCAAATGACATAGAGCTTGATTGGAATGTCCCCTCTGTCACTAAGAACTGGATAGGCGGTTCGAAACCAGCACTCCGCGGCCAGAGCGGAAGTGCCGGCTTTCAGGCAAGCGGACAGAGCTACTTTGACTACGGAGACGCAACCGGCTGTAACGCCAGTACGGGTAAATGCGACAACGCCTGGACCACCGATGGCGCATACAATAAGGACTACGGCTTTGCAGGAGCTGTTCCCCTTCCCGAGGCTTATAACCAAGGCCAGGCCGACTGGTGGACCGCTGTCGATTCGTATGCGGTGCCGTCCTATTCTGGCGCCATGGCTACCCCCCGGGTACGACACCCCTCCGGATGCCTGGCAGTACCTGGCAATCGCCACAGGGCAGTACACAGCATCCGTGACAAGCATTCAGTTCATGTAGTCGGTGACCACCCGGACACGACGAAGGGAGTGGATCGTGAGCATCTTCAGGCTGAAGCGTCGATTCCGTGTTCTTCTTCTCTTAGGATCTAGTGCCAGTCTTGCGGGCCTCGGCGTACTAGGCGTGGTTGGTAACGGCGCTACTGCGTACGCCACATCCGTGGGCGTCAGTAATCAGGCAACGAGCCAGGTCTCATGGCTGTGCACGAGTGCAAGTCAGCAAGTGCAAGCAAGCAGGGCTAGCGGCTTCATGCAGTGGATCAGCAAGAAGTGCAACTCCGAGGGCGCGGGACGTCTCGCGGCGAGCGCCGTCAACAACAGTGCCATCAACAATGCTGCACCCCTCGGGGCATTGATCTGCCAGTACGCCGCAGGCCAAGTTCAGGCTGGGACGGCCTCGCCGATGGACAAGAGCCAGGCCCAGCTGTGCAACATGAAGCCCCTTCCGACGGAATCAGGGATCCTGAGCCAACCCAGCGCGCCGCCGTCCGGGAGCGGCATCACCGTGACTAATGCCTGGGCGGGCACGCTCAATGGTCAACGGGAACTCGTGTACGCAGGAGCGCAAGCTGCGACCCTCAGCAACGGGGATCACGGCAATCCGCAGCAAGGTGTGGTTCTGGTCGCGAATCTGGGAACGAGCACGTACCAGACCTACCCATCATCAGGGCTGGATGGAGCTCTCACGATCGCAAGCACCACTGGAACATCTCTAGGTCTGACCGCAGCGGACGGCTCCTCCTACACCTTCGACGTGAGCAGCAACACGCTCACGAAGACCAAGTAACGCCCGCGTGTTCACACGGCGCGCCCGAATTGCCGCCTCCATTGGCGTATTCGCCATGGCCCTCGCCGGGTGTGGTGGAGGTTCGACAACGCCTCCTACCTCGGGCGCTTCGCTCTCTTCGACTGGCGCGCAGGCCACGCTCATCTGTCAGTCTTCGTCTCCATTGTTCGCTCTGGTTGCGGTGACGCCAAGCGGATCGAACGCTTCGACGCTTCTGACGACACGGGACTTCGAACATTTCACGAATGTCACGCCGAGCGGCTCGTCGGTACCTGCGGAGCTCGGTCGATTCTTGAACGGTTCATGCCCGACCCAGTATGACTTC